>DASSTH010000303.1:0-54995 GCA_035708025.1 Nakamurella sp.
GCACATGAAGCGCGTCAAGACCCTCTACCTGCGGGCGATGAAGAACACCCTGAACCGGATCACCACCCGGGTGGCGCGGCGGGGCCGCGGCCCGTTCTCGCTGATTTCTCACGTCGGACGGCGCAGCGGCCGCAGCTACCAGACTCCGGTGGTGTTGGCGCGGGTGCCCGACGGGTTCGTCGCCGAACTCACCTACGGACCGTCGGTGGATTGGTTACGCAACATTGTCGCGGCCGGCGGCTGCACGGTGCTGTACCGCGGGCGGGAGTACACCGTCGACCGGATCGACCCGTGCAGCACCGAGGACGGTCTGCGGGCCTACGGAAACCCCCTGGCGGTGATGCTCCGGTTGCTGCGCCGCGAGTTCCGACGCCTGCACGTCGTCGACGACGCCGGCTGACTTGCCCCGAGGCGCGGCGGCGGACACCCTGCGAACCGGCACGCCCGGCGCGGTCCAGCGGACGACCGAACCGCTACCGCCCTGGCCTTCTCACCAGCCGTAGGGTCCGAACCGCCCCCACGCCACCACCGCCGACACGACGAGCAGGACGACGGTGACGGCGACGCCGGACGGCTCGCGGCGACGCACGTGCAGCCCGGCGGCGAGCGCCAGCATCAGCACGAGTCCGGCGGCGGCCGTCGGCGTCAGGATCGGCGCCGTGCCGATGGCGGCCGGTGCGATGAGGCCGACGGCCGCGGCCATCTCGGCCACCGCCACCACCCGCACGGTCGCCGGCGGGGTGTCCTGCATCCAGGCGTACTTGGCCACCAGCACCTCCCGCGGCCGCGTCAGCTTCTGCACGCCCGACGCGGCGAACAGCGCGGCGAGGACCGCCTGCAGAATCCACAGCGCGACGTTCACGATGCGCCTCCGCCCACCGGACCGCCGGGCAACGGAGTGGTGTCCAGATACCTGATCTCGTAGACCCGCTCGACGAACCTCCAACCCTGGGCGGTCCGCCGGTACCGGTCGTGGTAGATCGCGCGGTTCGAGGCCGAGGTCCCGTCCAGGCCCATGATCAACTCGGACAGGTAGGCGCGGCCCCGCGCGGTGGCGCCCGTGACCTCGATCGCTCCGGGGTGCGTCGTCTGCACGAACACCGAGAAGCGTTGCTGCCGGGCGGCGGACAGCCGATGGATCTGCTCCCGTCCGATCGCCTCGACGCCGGCGTCCGGCATGCGGACGCTCCCGTCCGGCACGAACAGTCCAGCCAGCCGATCGTGGTCGTTCATCATCACCGCATCGGTGAATTCCCACTGCAGCGCCTCGATCTCCATGCGGTCCAACAACGTCTGCCGCTCGGCCATCCGTCCTCCGTCCCACTGCCTTGCCTGACGGTGGGTCGACGAACTGCCGGCCGGAAGTGTGAGGTGTGCGGGCGAACCTGCTCACCCGGCGCGGCCTCGCCGCAGCGCCGAGGCCGGCAGGCGGCTACCCGGAGGCGCGGGTCCGGTGCAGGGCGGTGACCAGGACGGGGGTGAGCAGGTCCACGACCCCGCGGCGGGACATCGGTGCCAGGGGTTCCAGCTGCAGGACGTAGCGGCTGAAGACGAGGCCCGCCATCACCACGGCAACGGGGGCCGCCCGCTGGCGAGCATGGGCCCCTCCGATCCGCTCGGCGATCTGACCCAGGATCTCCCGTTCCAGGAACTCGCGCAGCGCGCGCCGGCCGTCGTCGCTCCCGAGTGAGGAGTGCAGGGCCGCCATCGACTCGGCGGCCCGCCCCGAGCCCTCCCATGCCGCGACGGTCCGGTCCAGCAGGTCGCGTGCCAGCTGGACGGTGGGCGCGGGCTGGTCGATGACCTCGGCGAGCACGTGCGCCGGGTCCAGCCCCAGCTCCATGGCGGCCACGAACAACCCGTGCTTGGAGCCGAAGTGGTAATTCAACAGTGCGGGGTCGACGGCGGCCTCTCGGGCGATCGACCGGAGGCTGGTCCCGGCGTATCCCTGGCTCCGAAACCGCTCCGCCGCAATGTGCACGATCCGGTCCTTCAGGCCGGATGCCCCGGCCGGCCTGCCCCGTCGGCGCGGCGCATTATTCATCACCATTGCACACTGCTTCCTGATCGGGCCATCGTCAATGCCATGCACCGGCTGCAGCGATGTGCCCCGTCCGGGGCGGCCGGGGACGGGAGATGGTGGCGGTGAACGTCAAGAAGATCAAGAACGCGTTCCTGTGGGTGCTGAAGAACACCCTCAACCGGGTCACCGTCCGGCTGGCCCGGTGGGGACACGGGCCGTTCTCGCTTATCCAGCATGTCGGGCGCAGCAGCGGCCGCACCTACCAGACTCCGGTGATGCTGGCTCGGGTGCCGGACGGGTTCGTCGCCGAACTGACCTACGGGACCTCGGTGAACTGGTACCGCAACATCGTCGCGGCCGGCGGCTGCACGGTGCTGTACCGGGGACAGGAGTACACCGTCGACCGCATCGAGCCCTGCAGCGTCGATGACGGGCTCCGTGCCTACGGCAACCCCCGGGCACTGGTGCTCCGGCTGCTGCATCGGCGGGAGTTCCGCTGCCTGCATGTTGCCGACCCGCGCTGAATCGGCGGCGGGTCCGCAGATGCCGTGACCAGACAGGCAGTTTCGCTCTGCGCAGGCGATCAGGTGAGGTCCAGCTCGGCGAACATTCCGGCCGCGTAGTGACCGGGCAGGTTGCAGGCGAGCTCGTACCTGCCGGGCGGCAGCCGCAGGCTGACCCAGCCGCGCGAGCCGGCCACGATGCCGTCGCCCGCTCCGGCGGCGCAGGCGGCCGACGCCTCGCCCAAACTGCTGGACTCGTCGATTCTCCCGTCGTGTCCCACGCTGCGGCTCCCCGGTTGCTGCCCGTCCGGCAGCGGCAGCACGACCAGTTCGTGTCCGAGCCGGCCGGTGTTGGTCACGGCCAGCGACACCGTGCCGGCCGGCACCGAGGTCGGGGCGGCCAGGATGCGCATCATCTGGTGGTGGAGCGGGCCCCGGTCATCCGGATCCATCATTCCGCGGGGGCTGCCCATCATGGCGCCGCGCATCGTCATCGGCCGCGACTCCATCAACTGCACGGCCACCGTGGTGCCGGGCAGGACCGGCGATGTGCATCCGGCGACCCCGATCTCAGAGCCGCGAGCGGTGGATCCGAACCCGCCCAGGCCGGCTGCCACGGCGACCGTCGACCCGATGGCGAGCAGCAGTACTGAGGCGATCGCGATCGACAGGCCCCGGCGGTTCAGTGATGCGCGACCGGCGGCGCTGGTCATCGGGATGCGAGCGTGTCGCGGCGGGTCCGGTACTCCTCCTCGCCGATCTCGCCGCGGGCATATCGCTCGTCCAGGATGTCTCGGGCCATCGAGCGTTCATGCGCCGCAGGCAAGTCCGCCGGCTCGCCCGGACCCATCGGCCCGTTCGGTCCGGACCGGTGGCCGCCGGTGATCCGGACCACCCACACGATCAGCGCGACCACCAGGGCCCAGAAGACCAACATCCCGAACCCCATCAGCAACCAGGTGCCGACACCCCATCCGCCATCCCAGTGCGGGATCATCGCGACGCGCCTCCTCACCGTTCCGAGTGGCGCGTGGACCCGGCGCACCACCTCACCACCCAGGGTCCGCCGCGAGCCGCCCCCGTTGCAGGGGCTTTGGTCACCTGACGAGCGTTGCGGGGTACGTCACAGCGTCACCGTCACGATGTCCGTCGTGCTGGTACCGCACGCTGGTCCAGGCATGGGCGGCGGGGGTGAGGGTGGTGGCCAACGCGACCCCGGCGAGCAGCGCACCGGCGACTGCCAGGGTGCGCCAGCGTCGGCGGCGGGTCAGCGGTGTCGACGCTGGGTCGCGCAGCTCGTGCCAGGTGGCCTTCCCGGCTTGGACGATGTGGCCGAGCACGTGGACTCCGGTCGCCGCGATCCAGACGATGAAGGCGGACTGGTGCAAGGTCAGCAACGGTTCGCGGTGGACGGGCCCGGTGAAGATCAGGCCGATCCCGGTGCCGAGGACCGCCAGGCTGGACAGCAGGACGACGGGCCCCAGTATCCGGAGCACGACGTGCGGCGGGCCCTTCTGCACGTATGGGAGCGATCGTGAGTAGTAGCGGGCGAAACGGTAGGCGGTGGTCGCGCACTTCAACAGCACGGGTCCGACCAGCAGCAGACCGATGTAGACATGGAGGGTGATCATCTGACGGATGCTCAGGATCGTCACGCCCTCGAGCGCCAGCACCACCAGCAGCACCATTCCGTTGACGGCCGTCAGCCGGCCGTTTCCCTCCACCCCGGCGTCGGCCGCGGGGTCGGCATCCATGCCCGCCGGGCGAGTCCTCATGCGTCCACCCACAACCGGCCCCCCACCACACGAACCGGAATGGAGCGCAGCGGAGCGGGCGGTGGGCCCTGCAGCACCTGACCGGTCCGCGCGTCATATACCCCGCCGTGGCAAGGGCAGACGAACTGAGCACCCGCTTGGTCGTATTCGACCGTGCAGCCGGCATGCGTGCAGACGGCGTCGAAGGCCAGGAACTGGTTGCCGGAAGGGTGGACGAGCCAGGCGGGGTCGCCCGTTGCAGGGTCGGTGAATGTCCGGGCCTGGCCCGGCGGGACGGCCGCGGCCGCGCCGATCGGCGTGCCGGCCGGGGCGGACGTCGCCGATGATGACCCGGAAGCGGCCGACGTCGGGTGGTCACGCGTCGGGGTGGTCCCTGTTGATGAGCCGCCTGCTGTGGGTGTCGGCGACCCGGGAGAGGAGGGCGGGGTGGTGCCGGGTGCCTGCGTCGCCGCGGCGGATTGCGCGATCTGCGCCGCTGGTTGCCGGCCGTTGCGGATCCTGCCTATCCACGCGGTGAGACCTGCCAGCGCCACGACCGCTCCCGCCGCCGCGGTGGCCGCGCTGCCGGTCCGCAGCGCGGTGCGCCGGTTCAGTTCCTTCGCGGTCGATGGGGGTATCCGTTCGCTCACCGGGAAGACCGGACAACCATGGGCTCGGCGGCAGATCCCGTCCGGCCGCAAGCCGCAGCCGGGACCGCGCCCGCACAGGGCGTGCAGTCGCTGCGCCGACACCGGGACCGCGACCGGTGACGGTTCCATCCCCAGTGATGCGCGGGCCCGGTGACGCGACCACGCTTGCAGGCTGAGGACGCCGCGGTCGCCGAACCCCAGCAGGGTGAGCCATGCGAAGACGAAGACGATGTCGGCGCCGTAGTAGTACGGCCTGGTGGCCCAGGACACGGTGAGGAAGAAGGTCAGTGCGAGCAGCGCGCCGCCGGCCGCGGCGATCCGGACGTACAGGCCCAGCAGCGCGCCGATGCCAACGGCCAGTTCCCCGGCGGCGATCGCCAGGCCCACCAGGACCGGTGCGTGCGCGGACACCGCGAGTAGCGGGCCGATCGGGCTGGTCCCTCGCAGCGCGCTCATCTGGCGGGCGATGGACGCCGGGCTCTGCGGGTCGAGGAAGCTCGGGTTGGCCAGCTTCTGCAGCCCGGCGTAGCCGAAGGTGACGCCCAGGAATCCCCGCAGCGGCAGCAACAACCAGCCCGGCTCGGCCAGACGCAGGCCCCACACCGATGCGCCGCCGTGCGATGACGTCACGGACCGAGGGTTCATGACGATCAGTGTGGCGGCGCCGTGGTTCAGAACTCGTTCATCACCGGTCCCGCGGACCGCCGGGGCCCTACCGTGGGGGAGTGAGCCTGACCGACCCGCGCAACCTGGCCCTGGCGGGCCTGCACGTGCTGGTGGTGGAGGACGATCCGGCGATCGGAACGCAACTGGCCAAGGGACTCACCCGGGCGGGCTGCCGGCCGCGGCTGGCCACCTCGGGCCGGGCAGCACTCGGCGAATCCGGCGTCGATCTGGTGCTTCTGGATCTGGGTCTGCCGGACATGGATGGCGTCGAGGTGTGCCTGGAGCTGCGGCGGCTCTCCCTGGTGCCGATCATCGTGGTGACCGCGCGCGGCGCGGAGGCGGCTCGGGTGGCGGCGCTGGATGCCGGGGCCGATGACTACATCGTCAAGCCGTTCGGGTTCGACGAACTCACCGCGCGGATGCGGGCGGTGCTCCGCCGGTCGGGAGCCGGACGGAGGGGCGTGGTCGACTGCGGCCGACTGCGCGTCGACCTGACCGGCCGGCGGGTCATCGTCGACGGCACGCCCGTGGCGCTGACCGGCAAGGAGTTCGACATCCTCGCCTGCCTGGCGCTGGAACCGGGCCGGGTGGTCAGTCGGGAGGAGATCTTCGACCGAGTGTGGGACGAGCACTGGTACAGCCCGCGCAAGGTTCTCGACGTCCACATCGCCGCACTGCGGCGCAAGCTCGCAGATCCGGCGCTGATCGAGACGGTCTATGGGCGCGGTTTCCGTCTGGCTGCGGCGGACCCGCCGTGACCAAACGCATCATCGGCGGCTTCCTGGCCGTGCTGGCCGTGGTCCTGGCCGGGGTGGTGATCCCGCTCGGGATCATCGTCACCACCCAGCAGGCGGAGGACTTCACCGATCAGATCCGCCGCGCGGCCCAAGCGATCGGCGCGATCGCCGAGGAGCGACTCGACGACCATGCGCCGGCCACCGGGCTGCAGGCGGTGCTGGACCGGTTCGCCGCCGACGGGTACAGCGCGGTGGTGCTCGACGACACCGGTCGGGCGGTTGCGCACGCCGGAGCACCCATCCCCGCCACGGCCCTGCGTGCGGCGCGCAGCGGCGGTGTGCTTCCGGCGCCGGGCGACGCCATCGCGGTCGCCGCGCCCGTCGGCGACGCGGGACGGCAGCTCGGCCACGTCGTCGTCATGCGGGACAGCACTCCGCTGGACGAGCGCCGCCGGGGGCTCTGGATGATGCTGGCCGCCGCCGCATTCGCCTCTCTGGGGCTCGGGGCTCTGGTCGCCGTGCTGATCAGCCGGTGGATCGCCCGCCCGCTGACCGAGTTGGCCGGGGCCGCCCACAGCGTGGGTCGCGCCGACCGGTGGTTGAGGGCCGATGAGCACGCCGGGCCGACGCAGGTGCGCGACGTGGCCGCCGCCTTCAACACGATGGCCGACCGGGTGGCAGAACTGTTGCAGCTGCAGCAGGACATGACCGCCGAGGTGTCCCACCAGCTGCGCACGCCGCTTGCTGCGCTGCGCCTGCGGCTGGAGTTGCATCGCGACGAACTCCCGCAGGGGCCGGCGGCCGCCGACATCACCGCCATGATCGACGAGATCGGCCGGCTGTCGCGCCTTCTGGGCGGGCTACTGGCCGTCGCCCGGGCCGAGGCGACCGCACCCTCGCCGGCGCTCATCGACCCCGGCTCGGTCGCCGCCGACCGGGTGGCCGCGTGGGAACCGATCGCGGCTGACAAGCGAGTCGACCTGCTGATCGACGCGACGCCCACGGTGGTGGCCACCACATCCGGTTACCTGGAACAGATCCTGGACAACCTGTTGGACAACGCCATCGAGGCCAGCCCACCGGGCGGATCGGTGTCCATCACCATCACCACTAACTCCACCGGTAGTGCGGTGACGATATGCGATGCCGGCCCTGGGATGAGCGGCGAGCAACGGGTCGAGGCGCTGGGACGATGGGCCAGCGACCGGGTGGGCGACGGCGGAACGGGACTGGGGCTGGCCATCGTCCAGCGGCTGGTGGAGGCTGATCACGGCACCGTGCAGCTCGACGAATCACCCGCCGGCGGCCTGCGGGTCCGGGTGCACTACCCCCGGACCGATCGCCCGATCCCGGCGACGGACGGGGCGTCGACCGGCTGAGCGGTTCGCCGGTCTACGGCCCTGCGTCGGGAAGCTGCGATCCGATGGCCTTCGGTGGGGGCTGTGGTCGTCGACGGCGTGCCGTTGGCCTCGGGGTCCGCTCCACCGCAGCGACCTTCGGCCCTGATGGGGCAGGACCAAGGCCGGATGTGCCGCCGGGCGGTGACGGGCATCCTGGGAATGCCTTCCATCGCAGGAGGTGTCATGACCATGCGGGCTCGCGCGGCGTTGATCGCGGCGCTGCTGGCAGCGACCGCGGCTGCCGGATGCGCAGCCCCGGATTCCGGGGCACCCAGCTCGCAGACCACATCGAATACGCCTACAGCCAGTTCGGGCGGCACCACCAGTTCGGGCAGCGCTCCCGGCACCACCCTCAGCATCACGCCGACCGGTCCGCCCCGCACCACACAATCGGACTCCCCGACGTCGCAGACTCCGACTTCATCTCCCTCCCATCTCACCTCGCCGACGTTGAGCCCGAGCGAGTCCGAACCCACCACCAGCAGCACCGCACAGCCAGTGATCACGGTTGCCGGTATCACCATCCCGGCAGCCGGGATCCGGGATGTCGCAACGGCCCTGCGGGCCGCCGGGGTGTCCCCTCCGGACGGCCGGCTGCTCGCGGTGGTCAGCGGCCGCGTCCTCGACGCGCACCACGACCCTGCCCGGATCAGGGTGAACGGCGCCCCGGCATCGCTGGCTACCCCGCTGCGGCCCTACGACATGGTGACCTTCGTCGCCGGGCATGATCGGATCGAGGGCACTCGCGAGGTCACCGAGCCGGTCTACTTGGATAGCGCTGCCGCGGCCCTGTACGTCGGCTATCGGCCAGGAACAAGCCGCGTCATCGAAGGATCCCGCAGCGGTGAGGTGGTGAGCTCGACTTTGATCGGAGCGCCCATCGTCGGCCGATTGCGCGCACCGGCACGCTTCGCGCTCACCATCGACGACGGGCCGAGCCGCACCGCCACAGCGCAGGTGCTCGACCTGCTCGACCGATACGCGGTGCAGGCGGTGTTCTGTCTCATCGGCGAGAATGTGCTGGCGCATCCCGATCTGGCCAGGCGGGAGGCCGCGGCGGGCCACGAGCTGTGCGACCACACCCAGACCCACCCGTTGAACCTCCCGGCGTTGTCGGCGTCCCACATCCGGTCCGAGATCGCATCGGGCTACACGTCAATCGTCACGGCGGATGGGGGAGTGCGGCCCCGATACTTCCGCGCGCCGGGTGGCAACTGGTCGACGACGATCATCGACGACGCTCGCGCTCTGGGCCTGGCCCCGTTGAGATGGACGGTGGATCCCCGGGATTGGAGCGTCCCCGGCACCCAGGACATCGTCACGACGGTGCTCGACCAGCTGCGGCCCGACGGCATCATCCTGGTGCACGACGGCGGCGGCGACCGCTCGGAAACCGTGCAGGCGCTGGGCATCCTGCTGGACGAGCTGGTCGCTGCCGGTTGGACCGTCACACTCCCCACCTGGGTGCGGTAGCACCCAGCGGCGTGCAGCGACTCCCACGGCGGGTGCCTCTCGGGCCGGGCCCGCTCGGTTCGCATGCGCGCGCGCAATCCCGACACCGACGGCGATGACGGAATCGCGGCCTTGTGGACTTCCGATGAAGCAAGGCTCAGTCGGCGCGAAGCCGCCGCCGAATGTACTGATCGGGCGACATCAACTGCTTCGTGCCGTCCGGGATCGGCTGTGTCCTGCGGTCAGGGCGCGCAGGGAGTTGCCGATCGCGGCCAGGTCCACCGCCTCCTGGGTGAGCGCCCCCCACAGCGGCGGCAGCATGCCGACCGCTGCGACCACCATCAGCCCGACGCTCAGGGCGATCCCGAGCCAGATGCTCTGCAGCGCCACCCGCACGGTCCGCCGCCCGATCGCCACGGTGTCGGCCACCGGGTCCAGCCGATCCGGCAGGATCACCACGTCCGCGGACTCGGCGGCGGCGGTGGCGCCCCGGGCGCCCATGGCGACACCGAGGTCGGCCGCGGCCAGCACCGGCGCATCGTTCACCCCGTCGCCGACCATCATCACCGGTCGCTGCGGTTCGGCCTGCACGATGGCGACCTTGTCCGCAGGCAGGCACTCGGCGCGCACGTCCGTCACGCCGACCTGACGGGCCACCGCGAGCGCTGTCGGCTCGGCGTCCCCGGTGACCATCAGGGTGTGCCGGATGCCCATTCGCCGTAGCCGGCCGGTGGTCTGGACCGACTCGGGGCGCGGTGGATCCGCGAGCAGCAGGGCCCCGGCGTACTGGTCGTCCACCCCGATGTGGACCGCAAGCTCCCCGCCATCGAGGTCGAGTGTGGGCACCGTTGCGCCGGTCTCGGCGACGAACGCCGGCTTACCTACCCGGACCCGGTGCCCGTCGACCGTGGCGCTGACACCGTGTGTCGCCCACTCTCGCCCACCAGTCACCGGCGGAAGGCCGAGGCCACGGTCGACGGCGGCCTGGGTGACCGACGCCGCCAGGACGTGAGAGGAGTGCTGCTCGGCGGCTGCCGCCAGCGCCAGCAATCGATCGGCCGGGAACGAACCGGCCGGGAGCACCCGCACCAGGGTGGGCCGTCCGCGAGTCAAGGTTCCGGTCTTGTCGAATGCCACGGTCTTGACGCGGGACGCAATCTCCAGAGCCGTACCGCTCTTGACGATGATGCCGTGACGGGCGGCCCGGCTCATGCCGCCCAGGAACGCCGCGGGGGCAGCAATCAGCAGTGGGCACGGCGTGGCCACCACCAGCACGGCGGCGAATCGGGTGGCGCTCCCGGAACCGATCCATGCCGCCGCTGCGATGGCGTAGGCAATGAGGGTGAACGGTACGGCATACCGATCGGCGAGCCGGACCACCCTGGCCCTGCTCTGGGTGGCCGCCTGAACCAGTTGGACGATCTGCGCGAACTGACTGTCCGCGGCGGTCGCGGTCGCCCTGATGGTGACTGCGGCGGTGCCGTTGACGGCGCCGCTGAGCACCTGCTCGCCGGTACTTCGTTCCACCGGCAGGCTCTCGCCCGTCAACGACGATTCGTCGAAGGTCGCGGCCGCAGACAGCAGTATGCCGTCCACCGGGACCGTCTCCGACGGCCGGACCAGGACCGTGTCACCCACCCGCACCCGCTCCGCGGGGACGTCTTGGATCGAGGAGCCGCGCACCAGATGGGCGGTTCGGGGGGCAGCGGCCAGCAGGGCGGTCAGCTCCCGCTGCGCCCGGGCACTCGCGTAGTCCTCCAGCGCGTGCCCCCCGGTGAGCATGAGGACCACCACCATCGCGGCGGCGTACTCGCCGACGGCCAGTGTGCTGGCGATGGCGGTGACGGCGAGGATGTCGATCCCGGTATGGCCCCGCAGCAGGTCGCGGACCATCCCGGCCGCCAGGCGCAGTCCCACAGCGGCGGCGAAGACCAGCACCAACCAATGAGCCTGCCGGTTCCAGCCGGACAGTGCCAAGACGCCGGCCACCGCACCGACGAATATCGTCACCGCCAGCAAGGGTGAGCGGCGGACCGCCGGCCACCAGCGGGCTGGCGGGGATGCGGCCGTCCGGCCGGCCGGATCCGCCCGGAACGGCGCCCCGGTCGGGGCGGTCATGGTATGTCCCTTCTGGAGTATCGGACGGTCACTGCCCAATTGAGATCGTCCATCGCCACCATAGGCATTCCTGCCAGGCGATCGGCATGGCGTGTGTCCCACTCGGTGAGGACTTTCGGCCCTGCTGTCTCGCGCCCCGGGTTGTGTTGGCTGGTGCCCAGGAATTGACTGGAACGGGACGGAGGATCATGACGATGAGTACGCCGGTGGCGCCGATGGCCGTGGTGGCGGGTGTGGACGGCTCCGCGGACGGCATTCGAGCGGTGCGCTGGGCCGCACGGGCCGCGGTCCGCACCGGCGTGCCGCTGCGGCTGGTGCACGCCACCCCGGCCTTGCCGCCCAGCCCCTTCCCGGTGTCGTCGCAGTACATCGACCTGCTGCGGAAGGTGGCACGGGAGGACGGAGAGCGCTTCCTGGCCGACGCCAGGGCAGCCGCCATGGAGGTGGCCCCGGATCTGGACATCGGCGCCAGGCAGCAGGTCGGCGGCCCCGTCGAGATACTCGGCCGGGCATCGGCATCGGCCACCATGGTGGCCGTCGGCGCTACGGGCCGGAGCGGTCTGGCCGAGCTGCTGGTCGGTTCCACGGCGTTGGAATTGCCACCGCGTTCGCACGCCCCCGTCGTCATCGTGCGTCCCCGGGCGGACGGTACGACAGCCGACAGCGGCCCGGTGGTCGTGGGGGTGGCCGGGTCGATCATGGATGATCCCGCGGTGCAGTTCGCCTTCGAGCAGGCGTCCCTGTTGGGGGTGGAACTGGTCGCGGTGCACACCTGGAGCGACTCGCCGCTTCCGGACCTGGACCGGATGACCGGACTCCGGGACGACTGGGATGCGATTTTCGAACGCGAGCGTCGACTGCTCGCCGAACGGCTGGCCGGATATGCCGAACGCTATCCCGATGTGATGGTTGAGTCGGTGGTGACGTTCGACGGACCCGCCCGTGCGCTGCTCACGCAGGCGCACAGCGCGCAGTTGTTGGTGGTCGGCACGCGCGGCCGCGGGATCCTGGCCGGCACCATGCTGGGATCCACCAGCCGGGCGGCGATCAAGTTGAGCGTGTGCCCGGTCGCCGTCATCCGCCACTACGCCTGAGCGCACCGCGGGGTCCGATGATGGAACGATCGTTCTCCCTACCGTCGATCAGGGCCGTTCAGCCGGCACAGGAGCCAGACCGGACAGTGGTGAAGGCGCTCACCGACGAGTTGATGGGTCGGGTCACCGGGGTGCGACGGGCCGAGGTGCGGGCGCAAGTTGTTGCCGCGCTGCGAGACTTGCGGGGCTCGGTGTCGTTCGAATCAATAGCAGAAATGGCCGTTCGGCTGGCTGAACACCGATTGTGTTCGAAGGCGAGTGCGGACCCTTTCCAGGCCTCGGTGGACGGTCGTGCCGACCCGGCGTCAGCATCGGCAACGCCGGATGGGACCGAGGGTGGTGGCGCGGTGTGGCTTTCGGACCAGCGCGGCGCCGCTGCAGCCGGCACGACGCGCAATCAAGGAACCCTGGGGCGTGCGAAATACCCGGCGATCAGAGATGACGACCACCAGTATCGGCCCTACCGCCGGACCGGCCAGCACTCAACCCGGTCCTAACCCGCGGGAACCTATCGCGCGGTTGTTGCGCGACCTGCGCTCTGGACCTCGCGGGCTGAGCAGCGCCGAGGCCGATCGTCGGTTGCGTACGGTGGGACCCAACGAGTTGGTCCGGTCGGCTGCTTCCCCCTGGTGGCGAGAGCTCATCGTCCAGGTGATACACCCATTGGCATTGCTGCTGTGGTTGGCCGCTGCGCTCGCCGCGGTCTCCGGATCGGGCACCCTGGCGATCGCCATTGTGGTGGTGATCCTGCTCAATGCCGCCTTCGCCTTCTGGCAGGAGAGCCAGGCGGAAAGGGCCGTCGAAGCGCTCCGCGCATATCTGCCCAACGAGGTCTGGACCTTTCGGGACGGCATCGTCCGGCGAACGCCGGTACGGGTGTTGGTGCCCGGCGACGTGGTGATGCTGGAAGAGGGACAGCAGGTTCCGGCCGACCTGCGCATGGTCACCGGCGCGGTGGAGGTCGACAACTCGGCGCTCACCGGCGAGTCGATCCCGGTGCTGCGCAGCGCCGACGCCACCGACGATGCCGATTGGATGCTGGACTCGCCGGTGTTGGTGTTCAGCGGCACGGCCATTATCAGCGGATCCGGCGAGGGCGTGGTGTTCGCCAGCGGCGCCCACACCGAACTGGGCCGGATCGCGGCGCTGTCGCAGCGCCTCCGTCCCGAGACCAGCCCCTTGGAACTCCAGGTACGACGCGTTGCGTGGATGATCGCGGCGGTGGCCGTTGGCGTCGGGATTGCCTTCCTGCCGGTCGGCCTGCTCGCCGGGCTGAGCCTGTCCGCGGCCGCCACGTTCGCCATCGGACTACTGGTCGCCAACGTTCCGGAGGGCCTGCTGCCGACGATCACCCTCGCGCTGGCGACCGGGGTCCGAGCCATGGCCGCGCGCGGTGCTGTCGTCAAACGTCTCTCGGCCGTGGAGACCCTCGGCTCCACCACCACCATCTGCACAGACAAGACGGGCACCCTCACCGCGAACGAGTTGACCGCCGACGCCGTCGCGGTCACCGACGAGGTGCCCGACGATTCGCCGATCAGGACGGCGGTCGCCCGGGTGGCCGTGCGTTGCACCACCGCCGACCTGGCCAGCGCGGAGGGCGACCCGACGGAGATTGCCTTGCTGGAGATGGCTCGACGCTCCGGAATCGTGTTGGACGCCGGGGAGCGTGATGCCGCCAGATGGGTGGTGCACCCCTTCGAGGCGCGGTTTCGCAGGATGACGACGGTCGATCGGATCGACGGTCGTTACATCGTTTCGGTCAAGGGTGCTCCCGAGGAGGTCCTGCCCAGGTGCATCGAGGCGCTGAGCGAGGATGGCACGCCCGTGGTGCTCGGCGATGGCCTGCGCCGCCGGGTCGAACTGGCTGCCGGAAGGCTGGCCGATCGGGGCCTTCGGGTGCTGGCGATCGCCACCTGTGACTGGGGACCGGCGCTGACCACCGAGATCCCTCCGCCGGATCGTGTGTACATCGAACGCGACCTGTGCCTTGTCGGCTTGGTGGGTCTCGCCGACCGCGTGCGCCCCGGTGTCGGGCAGGCGGTCGCTACCTGCCACGCCGCCGGAATCCGCATTCACATGATCACCGGCGACCACGCCGCGACCGCCGCGGAGATCGCCCGTCAGGTCGGCATCGAGGTACGCGGCGTCGTCGATTGCGCTGCCGACGAGGTGTCGGCGGGCGAACTGGCCGAACTGCTCACGGGCAAGGGCGAATTGGTGTTCTCCCGAGCCACACCGGAGACCAAACTGCGTATCGCCGATGCGCTGCACCAATCCGGGCAGATCGTGGCGATGACCGGCGACGGCGTCAACGATGCCCCGGCACTGCGGAAGGCCGACATCGGCGTGGCGATGGGTGCCAAGGGCACGGACGTCGCTCGCGAGGCAGCGGCCGTGGTACTGACCGACGACAACTTCGCCACGTTGACGGCGGGAGTCGAAGAGGGCAGGCGGGTCTTCGACAACGTCCGCAAGTTCGTGCTGTACATCTTCGCTCATGCCGTGCCGGAGATCGCGCCGTTCCTGGTCTTCGCCCTGTCCGGCGGAGTCATCCCCTTGCCGTTGACCGTGCTGCAGATCCTGGCGATCGATCTGGGCACCGAAACGCTCCCGGCACTAGCCCTGGGCCGGGAGCCTGCCGAGCCGGGTCTGATGGAACGTCCACCGCGATCCCGACGCGAGGGCGTCATCACTGGGCGCCTGCTTGTGCGCGCCTGGGGGGTGATGGGCCTGCTGTCTGCGGTGCTGGTTCTGATGATCTTCCTATTGGTTCTGTGGCGGGCCGGTTGGCACCCGGGAGCGCCGGTGGGGCCCGGAACTGCGCTTGACCTGGCCTACCGGCAAGCGACGACAGCCACATTCGCGGGCATCGTCGCGTGCCAGGTCGGCACCGCTTTCGCCGCTCGCACGGAGCGGACGTCCCTGCGTTCGATCGGGCTGAGCAGCAACCGGCTGCTGCTGTGGGCCATCCTGGGCGAACTCGTCTTCACCGCCGTGGTGGTGTACTTCCCACCGGCGCAGCGCGTCTTCGGCACCGCAGCGTTGCCGGGCTGGGTGGTCCTGCTGCTGCTGCCGTTCCCCGCCATCGTGTGGTCGGCGGACGAGGCACTGCGGGCCGCATACCGGAAGTCTATGGACGCCAGCGGTTCCGGCCAGGTCCAAGGACCCTGTCCCACCCCCCGCTGAGCGGACAGCATGTCAGGTGAGACCTAAGGAGGCCGACATGGAGCACATCGACGAGTGGGTCGTGCGCGTGTACCTGTTCGAGCACGACGACCACACCTCGGCGCGGGCCGTTCTCACCATCGGCGCGAACACCTTGGAGACCGAAGGGCGAGCTCAGGTCAATCCACCTGACATCGCCGTGCCGGAGATCAACGACGAGTTGGCCGCAGGTCGCGCGCTGGCGCGGTTGGCAGGACAACTCTTGCGCGCCGGCGAGGTGGACATTGAGGCGCTGATCAAGTCGCGGCCGATCGACCCCGTCACGCGCTGAATCGCAGGAGCGCCACCCCGGTGTTCAGCCGGGGTGGCGCGTCTCGCCGCGGCCACGGAGCCGCAAAGTCGTTGCCCGGCGCATCACTGTGCCGCGAATGGGCGACGCGGTTCTCGCATCGGGTCGCGGCTGCGTGGCTCCCCTGTCGCCGTGAGTCACGTCCACCGGAACGACGCCAGTCAGCCCGCGGGCCGCGCTGCGACCGGCATCTCCCGCAGGCTGTTCCAGCGGAACGTGCTGCCGTCGGCCTGACGGTGGCCGTCCGTTGGAAGGTCGAGCGGACGAGGCTGTCGGGAGGCCTCGAGCATGATCCGGCGCTCGGCGGCGCCCACGCTGGTCCGCACGGCGTCCACCGCGTCCGGGTTGACGGAGACGGACGTGATGCCGGAGCGGACGAGGTGTTCGGCGAACTCCGGATGGTTGGACGGCGCCTGGCCGCACAGCGATGAGGTGATCCCCGCGTGCCGGCAGGAACGGATGATGCGGTCGATCGCGTCCAGCACGGCTGGGTCGCTCTCGTTGAACAGCGGTGCGCAGGTCTCCGAGTCGCGATCCACCCCAAGGATGAGCTGCGTGAGATCGTTGCTGCCGATGGAAACTCCGGTGATGCCCATGCGCGCGTAGCTGGGGATCCAGTACGTGACGGACGGGACCTCGGCCATCACCCACACCGGCATCCGGGACGCCGTGGGGTGCTGATGGACGATGTCCATACAGGCTTGCAGTTCCCACGCGGTGCGGACGAACGGAATCATCAGTACCAGGTTCGACGTCCGCGACGTGACGGCCCCGAGCACATCCAGTTCGAGTTGGAACAGATCGGGCCGGTCGATGTACCGGTAGCATCCGCGGTACCCGATCATGGGGTTTTCCTCGGCCGGCTCGTACCGGTCGCCGCCTTCCAGGTCGCGGAACTCGTTGGACCGGAAGTCGATGCTGCGATAGACCACCGGACGGGGGGCGAATGCCTCGGCGATCGTGGACAGTGACGACGCCATTCCGTCGACGAACTTCTGCTGCTCGCCGCGTTCCAGGAGAAGCCGCGGGTGTACCCCGCTCAGTGCGTCGGCCACCATGAACTCGGCTCGCAGCAACCCCACGCCGTCCACCGCCATGGCGGCGGCCTGAGCGGCGTGCTCGGGAACGGCGAGATTGACGTACAGCCGGGTCCCCAGCGTCTCGTGGTGCACGGCACCGCTCGCCGGCGGCGGCACCGACGTTGCCGCGGGCTGGCTGGAGGTTGACGCGCCCTCGGTGACTTCACCGCGGGCGCCGTCCACGGTCACCAGTTCTCCCTCGCGGAGCACGGAGGTCGCGGTTCGGGTGCCGACCACGCATGGCACCCTAAGTTCCCGGGAGACGATCGCCGCGTGACAGCAGACGCCTCCACCGTCGGTCACCAGGGCGGCTGCTCGCTTCATGGCCGGAACCCATTCCGGGCTGGTCATCGGCGCAACCAGGATCTCGCCAGGCTGCAGCCGGTCGGCATCACTGGGTGAGTGCAGCACGCGGACCCTGCCTGAGGCCGATCCGGGCGACGCGCCGAGTCCGCGCGCGATCACCGTTCCGGCCGCTGGTCGGGCGTCCCCGCCCATGCTGGTGATGGGTCGGGACTGCACCAGCCAGATCGTGGAATCCGCTTCGGCCCATTCGATGTCCTGGGGCTTGCCGTAGTGATTCTCTACGGTGATTCCCCAGCGCGCGAGATCCAGGATCTCATCCCGGGACAGCACCTGCGCGGCCGATTCCTGTTGATCGAGGGCAGACACGGTGTCCCGTCCGGACGCCGCGCGGGTGATCTTGAACTTCTGTAGCCCCACCCTGGTGCTGAGGACCCGCAGCGGGTCCTTGGCGACGACGTAGGTGTCCGGCTCCACCATCCCGCTGACGATCGCCTCACCCTGGCCGAGGATCGCCTCGATGACCAGGTGTTCCCGGTTGCCGGTCGAAGGATCGACTGTGAAGATGATTCCGGACCGTTGTGACGGAATCATCTGCTGCACGATCACCGCCAGCGCCGGCTCCTCGTCAATGCTCTCCGCGGCCCGATAGGCCATCGCGCGGGCGGTGTACAAGGACGCCCAGCAGTCGACGATGCGTCGCAGCAGGTCGGATTCGCCCGTCACATTGGTGAAGGTGGCGTTCATCCCGGCGAACGAGGTTGAGGTGGAGTCCTCTGCGGTCCCCGACGAGCGCACGGCGACGGTGACGTCGCGTCCGAGCGATCGGTAGGCCGTCAGCACCGCGTCCCGGATGTCCTGGGGCAGGATCACTCCGCGGATCAGTTCCCGTGCATGCTCTGCCGCGCTGGTCAGGGCCGCGTCATCGTCGGCCCGGACGTTCCGCTGCGCGTTCCGGAGGGTGTCCCGGATTCCGGCCCCCTCGATGGCGGCCAGATAGGCCCCGCTGGTGACCACGAAGCCGGGCGGTACCGGAAGGTTGGCGCCGGTGAGCTCGCCGAGGTTGGCTCCCTTACCACCGGCGATCGCCACGTCTTCGATGCCGAGGTCCTTGAACCAGACGATGGTCTCCATGGCAGTGACCTCCCGGTCGTATGTGCCGCTAGTTCAGGCTGGACGCCTCGACTGTTCGCCTGCCCACCGCACGCGGACAGGGGCCAAAGTCCCCGACCTCGAGTTGACCGCACCGCTCGCCGCGGAATGGCGCCAGAATCGGCAGCACACAGTTCACTCAACGCAATGAGGTCCAACGTCCCTGGAACGGGGCCCGCGATGGCGATGGGATGGAAGCGACTACCGTCCCGGCGACCACAAGGGGTGCGATGGCCGGCTTCATCCAAGCGATCGCGGTGGACCTGGATGGCACCATCGCGCATGGCACCGCACTGGACGGTGACGCACTGGTGGCGCTGGCGGAGTGCCGTGCAGCAGGGACCGCCGTCCTCCTGGTAACGGGGCGCATCGAGGCGGAACTGCTGCGTGATTTTCCTGAGTTGCTCGAGCAGTTCGATGCGGCCGTATTGGAGAACGGCGCCGTGTTGCTGATCGAGGGCCGGCGCACCCTGACGAAGGCACTCGATCCCTCCCTCGCGCCGCACCTGCAAGAGCGGGAGATCCCGATCAGGCAGGGAGCGGCTATCCTGGCGTGCCCCGGGGAGGACGCGCAGTCCGTGCTCGATGTCATCTCCGAACTCGGACTGGACGCCCAGTTGGTGCACAACCGCAGCGAACTCATGGTGCTGCCCGCGGGAGTGTCCAAGGGCACCGGCATGCGGGCCGCCCTGACCGAACTGGACATCTCGGTGCACAACACGATCGCGATCGGAGATGCGGAGAACGACCTGTCGCTGCTGGCCGATGCCGAGGTCGCGGTCGCCGCACACGGTGCGGTGGATTCCGTTCGCCGCGCCGCGGATCTGGTCCTCACCGATCGGCCGGGGGAGCGGCTCGCCGATCTGCTCCGTGGACCGGTGGTCGCGGGTGCGCAGGCGGTTCACTCGACTCGCCGCGCGCTCACCATCGGCACCGCCGACGACGGCACGGTGGTGTCCGTCCCGGGTGCGCAGGCCGGCATCCTGGTCTGCGGCGAGAGCGGCCACGGCAAGTCGCACCTGACCGGCCTGCTGGTCGAGCGGTGGATCGAAGCGGGTTACACCGTCCTGGTCATCGACCCGGAGGGGGACCACGCGTCGTTGGCCGCGCTGCACCGCACGGTCCTGATCAGGCCGGAGGAGACAGTACCGGCCGACGACCATCTTCTGCAGTTGCTTTCCCACCAATCTGTCTCGGTGGTGCTGGACCTGTCCGGGATGCCTGCACAGCAGCTTCGTGCCTACTTGGAGGCCGTTGCGCTCGCCGTGGAATCCCTGCGAGCCCAATACGGGCTGCCGCACTGGATCGTCGTCGATGAGGCGCACGGTGTGCTGGACGAAGACGGTTGGCTCGCCCATATCTTCCGGCCCAGCGGCGGCGGCTACTGTTATGTGACGCACCGTCCGGAGTTGCTCTGTACGGCGGCCCGCAGCACCATCGATGTCACCGTGACGGCGCTCGGATCGGGCCTGTCGGATGGTCGGGGCATGTCGGCGAGCGCCGTCTTGCGGGTCCGCGGCGCACCGGATCGCGTGTTCACACCGGATCCCCGCGACACCAAGCACGTTCGTCATCGGACGAAGTACCAGCAGGTGGCACTGCCGGAGCGAGCGCGCTTCCGATTCCGGGACGGCGCCGGCCATGTCATTGCGACGGCCACCACGGTCGCCGACTTCGTGTCGGATCTGCGGTCGGTGCCGGACGAATCGATTGTGCACCACGCGCTGCGCGGTGACTTCTCCCGCTGGGCGGTCGGCGCCTTGCAGGACCGAGTACTCGGCTCCCTGCTGTCCGCGCGCGAAACGGACCTTGCCGCCCGGATCGGCGCCGGCGCAGCCGACTTCCGCGACCGTGCGGGTTCGGACCTGGCTCGCCGTTACGGCTATGACGACCACCCAGTGGGTCCCGCCCATCCCATCGAAATGGAGCCGGCATCATGAGCGCCGTCCCGCCGGTCCCTGCCGAAGCGGTCGACCAGCGACCGGTATCCGGCGGTGTGGGCCCAGCGCTGTCGGTAGGCGTCGATGCAGTGGCAGCGGACGGCGGATTGATACACATCAGGGTGGTTACGCCCGAGGACTGGGATGCCCTTGCCGATCTCCATGAGCGCGCGTCGGACCGTTCGCTCTACCATCGCTTCTTCAGCGCGAGCCGTGTCACGGCACGTCAGCACGTCGCGGCTCTCGCCCGGGCGGGATGCGCAGACCACTGTGCACTGCTGGCGCTCATTGGCAATCTGGCGGTCGGCGTCGCGGAGCTTCAACGGGTCAGTGACACCGACGCGGAGATCGCGCTGCTCGTCGACGACGCGCAGCAGGGCCGTGGCATCGGCACGCTACTGGCTGAGCACCTTGCCCAGAACGCGCGCGGCTACGGCTATCGACGGCTCGTCGCCGAGGTACTGTCGGACAATTTGGATCTCCTCCTCCTCCTCGCCGATCTCCGGTTGCCGACCCGGTTCACCTACGAAGGCACGACCGTCCGACTGGTCATCGACGTGCAGCAGGACGCAGCGGCGGTGGCTGCGTCCGACCACCGGGAAGCTCTGGCGGACGCGGCCAGCCTGGCCCGGATCCTTGCGCCCCGGTCCGTCGCAGTGGTGGGTGCGAGCAAGCGGATCGCGAACATCGGCCATCAGGTGCTGCGCGAGATCCGGCGGGGCGGTTTCACCGGGACGGTGTACGCGGTGAATCCGCACCACGACTGGGTCCTGGACGTGCCCTGTGTCGCCACGGCGGCGGATCTGCCGGAAGCCGTCGACCTCGCCGTGATCGCGGTGCCCGCTCGGCAGGTCCTCGGTGTGGCCGAGGGCTGCGGTCGCCGCGGGGTGCACGGGATGGTGATACTGAGTTCCGGATTCAGCGAATGCGGAACCACAGGGCGCACTCTCGAGCAGGAAGTGCTGTCGACGGCCCGCCGTTTCGGAATGCGGCTGGTCGGCCCGAACTGCCTGGGCCTGATGAACACCGATCCACTGGTGCGTCTCAACGCGACGTTCGCCGACCTGCCCATGGACGACGGCGCGGTGGGTCTGGCCTCCCAGTCCGGGGCGCTGGGCATCGCGTTGTTGCAGACTGCGGCCAGGTCCGGTGTCGGCGCCGCACAGTTCGTCTCCCTCGGCAACAAGTCCGACGTCAGCGGAAACGACCTGCTGATGACCTGGGAACGTGATGCGCGGGTGAAGGTCATAGCTCTGTACTTGGAGTCGTTCGGCAACCCGCGCAAGTTCGCCCGGATCGCACGCCGGATAGCCAGGACGAAGCCGATCATCGCCATCAAGGGTGGTCGCACGCCCGCAGGAGCGCTTGCCGGACGATCGCACACCGCTGCCGCGGCGAGCTCCGATGTCGTGGTCGAGGCGTTGTTCGAGCAGGCCGGGGTGCTGCGGGTCGACACCATGCAGGAACTCGTGGACGCCGCCCGGGTGCTGGCCACCCAGCCGGCGCCGACCGGCCCGCGGATCGCGATCGTTGGGAACTCCGGCGGACCGCAGATCCTTGCCGCCGACGCTGCGTTCGGTGCCGGGCTCGATGTGGTCACGCTCTCCGACATGACCATGTGCCGGTTGCGCGAGGTAGCACCGCACGCCGCATCGCATGCCAACCCGGTGGATCTCGGCGCGGCAGCGGACGCCGACCAGATGGGCGGTGCCGTGCAGGCGCTCCTCGGCGCAGCGGAGGTGGACATTGTGCTGGCGGCCTTCACCGAGACGGCCGTGGGAGATTCGGTAGCTGTCCTCGAAAGGATCGCCGAGGTGGCGGCCCGCGCAGACAAGCCGGTGGTGGCGGCTCATGTCGGCGGAATCCCCGGCGTGGTGGCGAACGCCTCCGGCAGCGCCTCCGTGCCGGTGTATGACTTCCCCGAGCCCGCTGTCCGAGCCGTGGGTGTTGCTCGCCGATATGCCGGTATCCGTACCTCGCGCCCGGCCCCACCGCGCCGGCTTCACCACGCCGACGCAGCTGCCGCTGGGGTTCTGGTCGAGACCGCACTGGCGGACGGGCAGTCATGGCTGACCGCCGAGCAGCAGTCGGCGGTGCTGTCGTTCTACGGTGTGCCGGTTTGCGACCAGCATGTGGTGGCCGACGCGGATGAGGCGGTGCGAGCCGCAGCCGGACTCGGCTATCCGGTCGTGCTCAAGGCCGCCGACGGCGGGCTGCACAAGACCGAACTGGGCGCCATTCGTGTGGGCATCGGCGATGAGGCCTCGCTGCGTAGTGCCGTCCGGGACATTCTGGCGGTCGTACCCGGATCGCGGCTGCTCGTGCAACGGACGATCCAGCCGGGAACGGAATTGATCGTCGGAGCGCTGCAGGACGCCCAGTTCGGCCCAGTGGTGATGGTGGGAGCCGGGGGAGTGCTGGCGGACCTGCTCGCGGATCGTCGCTTCGCGCTGGCACCGGTGGACCTGCCGACGGCCCTGGACCTCGTGGACGAACTGCGCACCGCCGCACTGCTGGACGGATACCGCGGTGGGCCCGTGGTGTCCCGAGCCGCTGTGGCGGATCTGGTCACCCGGATCGCCCAACTGGCTGACGATGTGCCGCAGATCGCCGAACTCGACCTGAACCCCGTCATTTGCCGCGGCAGTTCGCTGACGGTCGTGGATGCGCGGATCCGCGTGGCTGCGGCACCCGACCTTCCCGATCCGGTGCTCCGGCGCCTGGCTGCACCGGCGAACCGGGCGGTTGAGGTCCTTCGACCCTAACCCGCAAGCCGCATGAGCGATGTGCTGACAACGTGGTTCAGGCCAGGGAAAGGGGGCAGCGCGATGAGCATGCCGGCTGGACCGATGCCGGTGGTGGTCGGTGTTGACGGGTCGGATCCGAGCACGCTAGCGGTCCGGTGGGCCGCCCGGGCCGCGGCTCGGAGCCACCTGCCATTGAGTCTGGTACACGCCGTACCTCCGATGCCGCCCGATCGGTATGCGGCGGCCGGCCTGTACGTCGAGAGTCTGCGGAAGGCCGCCGACGCGGCGGGCGAGCGCGTGCTGGGCGAAGCCACCAAGGTGGCCGTGGAGGTCATCCCCGGCCAGCCGATTCGGGTCTGGAGCGAGGTCGGCCATCCGGTGGAGATCCTGGCGCGGGCCTCGGCGACGGCGCACCTGGTGGCCATCGGGGCGACCGGCCACGCAGGGCTGGTCGAGCTGCTGGCGGGATCGACCGCGCTTGAACTGCCAGCACGTGCGCATTCGCCCGTGGTGGTCGTACGATCGCGCCCCGATGGTTCCGTGGCCTCGGCGGGTCCGGTAGTTGTGGGTGTCGCGGGAGCCGAGTTGGATGACCCCGCAGTCGAGTTCGCCTTCGCCTTCGCGTCCCGGGAGGGCGCTGAGCTGGTCGCGGTGCACTCCTGGAGCGACTCGCCGTTGCCGGACTATGACCGTTTGACCGGGCTGCGTGACCAGTGGGATGCGATCTTCGAGCGGGAGCGAAGGCTGTTGGCCGAACGGATGGCAGGCTACCGTGAGCGCTATCCGGATGTGCCGGTGCGACCGACGGTGGTCTACGACCGGCCGGCCCGAGCCCTGCTCGCCGAGTCACGCAACGCCCAACTGGTGGTGGTCGGCACCCGTGGTCGCGGAATCCTGGCCGGCGCGTTGCTCGGTTCCACCAGCCGGGCGGTGGTCAAAGCGAGCGAATGCCCCGTCGCTGTCCTGCGGCGGTATTCCTGACCGGGAGGTGATTCCCGTGGCGCCTGATGCGCGTCCGGCCAGCGGGGCCGTCCATGGATAGCTGGGTGGTGGAGCGCACCGGCCCCGCCGATACCCATCCGTTGGTCCGCATGGATCGGCCGGACCCGGTCCCGGGCCACGGCCAACTCCGCGTCCGGGTGACGTGCTGCGGGGTCTGCCGCACGGACCTGCACCTGGCCGAGGGTGACCTCGCGCCCCGCGCGCCCAGGATCACGCCCGGTCACGAGGTGGTCGGCACCATCGACATGATCGGCGAGGAGGTCGCGGAGTACCGCATCGGCGACCGCGTCGGGGTGCCGTGGTTGGCGAGGACCTGTGGCGCCTGCCGGTTCTGCCGCACCGGCCGGGAGAACCTGTGCGTCGATCCTGCCTTCACCGGCTGGGATGTGCATGGTGGATACGCCGAGTGGTGCCTCGCCGACGCGGCATTCGTGTACCGGATCCCCGAGGGCATCGATGACGCGGACGCGGCTCCGCTGCTGTGCGCTGGCATCATCGGCTATCGGGCGCTTCGCCTGGCTGCCGTCCCGCCGGGCGGTCGGCTGGGGATATACGGATTCGGCGGCAGCGCGCACCTGACCGCCCAGATCGCGCTACGGCAGGGGCTGCGGGTGCACGTGCTCAGCCGTGGGCGGGCCAACCGGGATCTGGCCCTGCGGTTGGGAGTTGACTCCGCCGGCCCGGCGGACGGCGCGCCGCCTGAGCCGTTGGATGGGGCGATCCTGTTCGCGCCCGCCGGAGAACTGGTGCCAATTGCGCTGCGTGCCCTGGATCGTGCTGGAACGCTGGCCGTGGCCGGCATCTGGCTGTCCGACGTCCCCGCCCTGCACTACTCCTCGGACCTCTTCCAGGAGAAGCATCTCCGCAGCGTGACGGCGAACACCCGACAGGACGGCGAGGAGTTCCTGGCCCTGGCGCGGCGGTTCGACGTGCGGGCGACCACGGTGGACTACCCGTTCACGCGGGCCGACCAGGCGCTCAGCGACCTGGCCCACGGTCGGTTCAGTGGCGCCGCCGTCCTCGACATGAGCCGTTGACACGCCTGCCGCGGCGCACGTCGATGAAGTGGGGTCGAAGGTCCCTGACCGGGGGTACGGCGCTCCTCCTACTGTCGCGGAAGGGGGGATGAGGACACGGTGATTCCCCCGACGGAGTGATGTCGTTATGACGGTCACGATGGAAGGTCACAGCCGCCAGGCGGCGGTGGCGGTCGACCTGATCATGCAGCACACCCACATGGTGGCCGAACTGGATAGGTTGACGAGCAGTTTCGCCTTGATGGCGCCGACCACCGATTCCTTTCCGCGGTGGATAGCGGTCGCGAACTGGATCCGGGATGTCTTGATCCCGCATACCGAAAGCGAGGAACAGACGTGTTACCGGGCCGCCAGTCCCCTCCGATCAGGGCGATTGCTGGTCGACACGTTGCTCACCGAGCACCGGCTGATGCGCCGACTTGTCGGACGGTTCAACGAATCCCTCGATCCGGTGCAAGCTGCCGCCTACGGCCGGGCGCTGTTCGAAGTGTTCACCAGTCACCAGCATCAGGAGAACGAATTCCTGTTGCCCATGCTCGTTGAGGCGGGGTCTATGCCGTCGGAATGATGGTTCGCCGAGTGTCGCGGCGAAGCCACCAAGGGCCAGCAGAGCCGGAAGGCCCTGGTGCGATCGCACTGTCGACCGGATGATGGACGCAGAGGCGAACACGGGGAACCTACCTGAGGAACGAGCGGAGACGGCCGTGAACGGCACTGCAAGCATCATCGTGGGATTCGACGGTTCCGAGGAGTCGAAACAAGCCCTGGCATGGGCGGTTCGACTCGGCCGGCTGACGGATTGTGATGTCGAAGCCGTCACTGCGTGGGAGTTCCCGGCCGACTACGGGTACGCCTTCTCGCTCGTCGACTGGGACCCCGACGTCGACCCGGCACGGGAATTCGATGCTGCCGTACAGGACCTGTTCCCCGAGGAGAAGCCGAGTCGGCTGACGCTGAGCGTGCACAAGGGCGACCCCGCACAGGTCCTCATCGACAAGAGCCATGGCGCCGCCATGCTCGTCGTGGGCACCCGCGGACGCGGGGGCTTCAGCAGTCTTCTTCTGGGGTCGGTGAGCAGCAAATGCATACACCACAGTTCATGTCCGGTGTTGGTGGTACGCGGAACACAGGCGCCGTTCGCCGGCGCATCCGCCGACGCTCCGGCCGGCGGCGGCATCGCGGGGTGACCAACCCCGGTCGGGCCATCGTGACGGGGCTGCTGGTCCTGCTGACTGCGTTGCCCAGCGCCTGCACGTCGACCGGGCCGGCATCGCCGTCGACCGCACCGGCCAGCGCCAGCACGACCACCGCCACCGGCGAGACTTCGTCGACCACCTCGGACATCGGATCGACGACGGCTTCCCTGTCGACGACCGGGGCGTCGCAGACCCGGACTTCGGCGCCAACCACGCCACGCCGGTCCACGACGACCGCTGCGACGGTCCGCCCGACGACCTCGCGTCCCACCACGACACAGCCTGAGCACACCCCGACGACGTCATCGGTGCCGCCGTCCAGCCGCTCGTCCATGACCACCAGCCCACCGCCGACCAGCAGCACGCGGCCGGCGCCGACCAGCAGCACGCGGCCGCCGCCGATTAGCAGCAGCACGCGGCCGCCGCCGACCAGCACGTCGGCACCTACCGGCGTCCCGCCCGGTCTGGTGGGGCAGGACGTCGAGCGCATACCGACGAGTGCCAAGATCGTCGCGCTGACATTCGACGCCGGCGCCAACGCCGCCGGGCTCCCGTCCATCCTGGCGACGTTGCGAGCGACCGGTGTCCCGGCAACGTTCTTCCTCACCGGCCGATGGACGGAGAACTACCCTGCCGGCGTACGGGAGATCGCCGCCGGCGGCTACCGCATCGGCAACCACTCCACCACGCACCCGATGATGACGTCCATGTCGGCATCCGCCATAGCGGCGGAGTTGCGCACGGCACGGGCGGAGATCATGGCCGCCGGTGGTCCCGACCCCAGGCCACTGTTCCGGTTCCCCTACGGCGACCGCGACGCGCGCACCATTTCGGTCGTCAACGGCGAGGGCTACGTCGCGGTGCGATGGACGGTGGACAGCCTGGGGTGGAAAGGGACCAGTGGCGGCATCACGCGACAGGCGGTCATCGACCGGGTGGTGGCAGCGGCCCAACCCGGCGAGATCGTCTTGATGCACCTGGGGTCCAACCCCGATGACGCAAGCACGCTGGACGCCGATGCACTGCCGACCATCATCGCTGAGCTGAGGGCGCAGGGCTACCGATTCGTCACGCTTGACGCACTGCTCTGACCGGACGCCCCCGGCTGCCTGAATGGCGGCCAAGCGGACGCACCGTTCGGTCGGGCGATGCGGTCGGCGGCTTGCCGCCAGGTGCGTGCTCGTGCCGATACGGGTGCCGCCGGAGTGTCACGCGAACGGGTATGTGGGCAATGGCGGCGGTGGCGGGTAATACTCGGGGTCATAGCTGAGCTCGTTGTGTACCGCGACGACGCCCGTGACGCCACGGATCGCGGTGAGCAGTGGTTCGAGCACCAGTTTGCTTTCCAGCCGGCCGCGCAGCGTGACTATACCGTCCGCCACATCGACGGTGACGGAGGTCGGATCCAGTACGAACTGGCGGGCGAGCACGACGTCGGTGAGGTAGGACTGGAGTTCTTCGTCGCGGTTGAGGAACACCTGCAGCAGGTCCGATCTGGTGACGATGCCAATGATTTTGCCCTGCGCGTCGATGACGGGAAGCCGACGAACGTGCGCGCGGGCAGCCAGGCGGGCCGCCTCGACGACGGGAGTGTGCGCGGAAACGGTGACGGCGGGCGCGCTCATCAGGTCACCGGCCGTCTCTCCGCCGGCCTTGCGCTGGAGGTGGCGCCGTTCGGTGTATCGGCCGCCGATCTTCGCCTCCGGCTCACCGCCGGCAGCCACCTTCGCCAACAAATCGGATTCGGACACCACTCCGACCACCCGCCCGGATTCGTCCACCACGGGCACCGCGCTCACCCGGTTGGCCGTCAAGGTGCCGGCGATCTGCTTGAATGGCGCATTCTCATCCACGGTGATGACCTGACTGGTCATCACGCCGCTAACAGGCGTGGTCCTCCACGGCGCGGACGGCGGCGCCGACCGCTGGGGAGATGCCTGCGGCACGCGGGATGTCAGGGGCTGGCCGGTGGACGGGGCAGCTGCCGGTGGCTCGGCAACGGCCGCCAGGTAGCGCTCCCGTGCCCGGGAAGCGATTTCATCGCCCACCCCGGTGTGCTGCGGTGCATCGGTGGTCGTCCCCGGTTGCGTCGTCGGGCTGCCGCTCTCGGTCATGGTCCGTTATCCCTTCCTCGCGCACTGTTTCGATCGTCGACCCGCGCGGCACGCCGGCACAGCGTCGCAGGTCCCGAACAACCGGGACCTTGGACCCTCGCGAGCGATCAGTCGCGGCGGCAATCTGAAGAGAACGCGGTGTGCCCGCATGGCACCGCGGACGCTCGGTGAGCGCGTCGCAGAACGGGAGAGGACCATGACCACGATCAACGATCGACCCGGCACCGCAGAGGACACTCGGTGGAACCTCTGGCCGGACTGGCTCGGCTGGAACCCCAAGCTCGCACAGTTGCTGGACCGGCCGTGGCGGCACGCCGAGATCTACACGCCCGGGGATCACGTCGCGGAGTCCGACAACGGATTCACCGTCGAATTGGACCTGCCCGGCGTCACCAAGGAGGACATCACCCTGGAGGTGTCCGGCCGCCGCCTTTCGGTGCATGGGCAGCGAGCCTCCGGAGACAGTTCCGGGGTGCTGCGACAGTCCACTCGGATGGTGGGCAGCTTCTCCTATGAGTTGATCCTGCCGGCGGCGGTCGAGGAGTCCAAGGTCTCGGCTCGGCTGGCCGACGGCGTACTCACTGTGTCGCTGCCAAAGTCACAAGGCGCCAAGACCACCCACATTCCGATCGGTTGAGCGGGTGCCGTTCGCCATGGCGGCCGCGGCGTGGAAACCGCGCCGCCGGCCGGCCGCATTCCTCCCAAGGAGTTGACATGATCGCTCAGCCCGGAGACTGGCTGGTCGTCGCCGGCCGGACAGACCACGACAGCGGCCGCCGTGGCGAGATCCTCTCCGCACGCTCGGCCTCGGGAGAGCCTCCGTACACGGTCCGCTGGCTGGATACCGGCCGCACCGCATTGGTGTTCCCCGGTCCGGACGCCGTGATCATGAGCGCGGCCGAACTGGCGGAATTGGACCGCAGAGCCGCCGAGCGTTTCGACCTGCGCAGAGGGCAACAGCACGTCGGATGACGGCCCATCGAGCGCAGGCCGGGCGATCGGACGCGCGGCGGTGCGAGCGGCTCGGACATCCGGGCGGCCACCCCATCGATCGATGAGGCTGGGTAACAGATGGCCGCGACGCGGCACTGTGGTGCGTGACCGCGAAGGTTTCGCTACGGTATAGGGCGTGGCCGGTTCGGACACACCCGGAAGCGAAGATTCCGCCGGAATTACCCCTTTCCCTGGGCTTTTCCGAGCGGAAGGACGCGAGGCAGGGCGCGCCCTGGACGAATTGCGCAGCCGCGTCCGTGATTCGCTCGTGGCGCAAGAACGACTGCAAGGGCTGCTCGCTGCGATCGATGTGATCATCGGCGACCTGGATCTGACCACGGTGCTGCGGCGCGTCGTGCAATCGGCCTGCCACATGCTGCAGGCCGAGTACGGTGCGCTCGGGGTGATCGGCCCCACGGGCGGCCTGGAGCATTTCGTGCATCGGGGGATGAATGCGGAAACCGTGGCTGCCATCGGGCGGCTTCCCCGGGGCAAGGGCCTGCTCGGGGCGCTCATCGACGATCCCACCCCCATCCGACTCCGCCGCCTCGCCGACGATCCACGCTCAGTCGGCTTTCCACGGCACCACCCGCCGATGGGAGCGTTCCTTGGTGTACCGGTGCGGGTCCGGGGCGAAGTGTTCGGCAACCTGTACCTGACCAATCCGCCGGCGGGCGAGTTCACCGAGGAGGACCAGGAGCTCCTGACCGCGCTGGCAGCGACCGCAGGCATGGCGATCGAGAACGCCCGCTTGTTCGCGCAGGCACACCGTCGGCAGGAGTGGTTGGCCACCTCGACGGAGATCACCCGACAGCTGCTGACGACCACTGGCCGGGAGTCGCTGCAACTGATCGCCGACAGCGTGCGCCGACTGGCGGAGGCGGATGTCACCACGGTGGTGTTGCCCTCCCCGGACTCTGGCGAGGTCGTGGTGGAGGTGGCGTCCGGTAGAGGAGCCGATGCGCTGACCGGCTTCCGGTACCCGGTGGAGAACACCCTCGCCGGTATCGCATTCACCACCGGTCAACCGGTTCTGATCGGCGATGCCATGCAGTCGGGATACGTGGTGCATCTGCAACAGGCGTTTCCGGTCGGCCCGGTGATGGTGCTTCCGCTCGCCGGCGAGGATGGGACGCGGGGGGCACTGATCGTGGGCCGGGTCAAGGATGCGCCCCGGTTCGACGACGCCCTGTTGGACATGGCCACCACGTTCGCCAACCACGCCGCCCTGGCCCTGGAGTTGGCCGATGCCCGGGCCACCCGGGAGCGGGCGCTCATGCTGGACGACCGAGACCGCATTGCGGGAGATCTCCAGGATCGGGTCATCCAGCGGCTGTTCGGCGCTGGACTGATCCTGGAAGCCGAGGCGTCCAGCACGACGTCGAGCCGACAATCGGCTCGGCTCGATCAAGCAGTCGGAGAACTGGACGAGATCATCCGGGAGATCCGCCAGTCCGTCTTCCAGCTGCGCGACGTGACCGCCCCCAGAGCTGTGAACCTGCGCGGGCGACTGCTCGGCGTCGCCCGGGAAATGGTTCCATTATTGGGATTCGAACCCAAAGTTGGGCTTACTGGTGCCATTGACGCTGCCATGCCCGATGGCGCCGCGGACGATGTGATTGCCGTCGTCAGGGAGGCGCTCAGTAATGCCGCCCGGCACGCCCACGCCACTCGCGTCTCCTTGCAGGTCACCGCCGAGCACGGCGCGCTCACCGTGACGGTCAGCGACGACGGAGTCGGGGTGCGCAATCCAACGAGAAGCAGCGGGCTGGCGAACCTGGCCCACCGGGCGGAGCGGCATGGCGGGCGATTCGTTGTGTCCCAGTGGGCAGCGGCGAGGACAAGGGCCACCGGTCATCCGGGTACGCAACTACGCTGGACGATACCGTTGAGATGATGTGTGATTCGAGGCCGGCCGGGAGCGGCCACGTCACCGACCGGGCTCGCCGGGCCCGGTCGGCTCGATATCCGGCTTGCTGGGGGTCCTTGGCTGCCAATGGTATGGATGGCGAGCCTTCCGCACCGGCTTGTTTGATCCGCTGACCGCTGAACTCCGCCGGCTCACGGCAGCACTCGAACTTGCCGGTCCGCCGAACGACACCAACAGGCCGAAGACGAATCCGAAGTCGTACCAATTGCCGTTGTTGCGCACCTCGTACATGTTCACCTGGTCGGTGAACAGCGAGATCACGAACGTGACTGGTGCGATGAGGCCGTGCCACAGACCGAGCCAGAAGCCAGCACTGGGTGCGCTCTGCGTTGCGCCGGGATTCGCGCCGGCCGCGCACGCCGTCAGCAGCGCGAGGACAAGCACCATGACCACAATCAACCGGCCGTGTGATGTGGTCATGTCGCCTCCATCGGTTCGCCAACGTGCGTCGTCATGTCTTGGGTGTGGCCCGGGTCCCCCGCGCCCATCGTTCGTGGGACCGCCCGGCGCCGATCTCCCCGGTGGTGCGCGAACGGCGACCCTGATGGGACGCATGGTGTATGCGCCCGAGCGAGATTGCCGCGACGGCCAGGCCCGCCGTCCCGAGAACCGCCTGCAGTGGTTGCCATCCGATCAGCTGCATCTGGGCCAGCTCGAACGCGACCAGTCCCAGTCCGGCCGCGGCACTGAGCCCGGCGGCGAGTCGCCTGCCGAGCCACTCCGCGGTGCCCGTCACCAGGAATCCACCGCCGACCAGAATGGCCAGCAGCGCCCCGGGTGAGCGCCAGTCCGAGAACGGGGTGCCGCGGAGCACTGCCGGGTCGGCGGCCAACAGCGTCCCGTCGGGCCGGACCGCAAGCAGCACCCCGCCTATCACGGCGGCGCCCCCGATGACCAGTTCGGTCACCGCGACCACCCTCGCGATCCGGCGGCCGCGTCGATGCGCGGTCACGCCGGCACGCCGCGACGCCGCGTGCACACCGTCCGGGATTCTGGTTGTCATCGTGTCAGCATGCAGCGGCGGTGACGATCGACCCAGGCGCGAAGGTCCTCGCATCCGAGGGACCATCGTCATCATCCGCAGGCGACCGGCTGCTCAGCCCGCAGCCGGTCTGCCTTTCCGGTGACGTCGCCGCGCGACCAGCACGGCGAGCACGACCAGCAGCCCACCCGCGCCCAGCAGCACCGCCGCGACGGCGATGGTCGAGGAGAAGTAGTGGGTGACGAGCAACGGCAGAACGATCAGCGTGCCCACGGATCCGACCGAGAGCACGGCCAAGTCGCCCACTGTCATGGCGAGGGCCAGCACCAGGGCGATCACCAGTGCTCCTAGCCACGGCTGTTCCTGCTGACCGGCGAGCACGACGGCGCCCACGGATGCTCCGGCCGCCGCCTGCACCCGACCCAGTCGTCGGTGCCATGGATCAGGATCACCCGGCCCGGACGCTGCAGCGGAATCGGACCGCACTGGGGTGATGCCAGGCAGCAGCCGCAGCTGAGCGAGCACCGCCCACAGCGCGCCGGCCACGGCCATCGCCGCCCCGACCACCTGACCGGTCTGATGTGATACCTGCACAGCGATGCCGACGGCGAAGAACTCGGCCGCCACGAACGCGGCGAGATGCTGGGCGGTCGACCCATGCACCAGCCAGAGGGTGACGGCATAGATGAGCGTTCCCGCACTGACCACCAGCACCGACCGCTGCGCTGCCAGGTCCGCGCCATCCACCACCAGGGCCAGCAGCCCGGTGAGGCCCGCGGTGGACAGCAGCCACAGCACGCCCCGAAGTCGCGGGGCGAACGTCCCGAGCCGTTGCGGCAGCAACGATCCGGCCAACAGCAACGCCAACGTGCCGCCGGCCGCCAGACCGATCCGGGTCGTGGCGGACAGCGCGTGCCAGTAGCCCGCAACTGCCAGTACCAGCGCGGTGAGAATGACGACTCCGCCGAGGTAGGCGAGCCCCTCCACCACCAGCGGTCGTCGGACCGGGGCCGCCGGTGGGCTGGTCGACTCCGCCGCCGGCGCGGTCGCCGCCTGCCGTTCGCTTTCCCAGTCCCGGATGCGGTCGGCCTGGGCGGTGGACAGCAGGCCGGCACTGGTCCAGCGAGCAAGCTGCAACTCAAGCTCCGTGCGGAGCCGGGCGGCGGTATCCATGTCGGCCATCATGACCGGTCGCCGGCGCCCCGGACAGGGGCGAAAGTCCACACCCCTGGTGTGGTGTTGCGAACGCTATGGCGCGCGCTCGGACACCCGATCACTCCCGTGATCGGCTTCGGGTTCGCCGAGCAGGCAGTCCTCCACAGCGCGGCGCGGGACCGGTGGTACCGGGGAGCCGTAGCCGATGCGAAGAACCGCCTGCGGGAACAATCCACCGCCGAGCAACCGGCGGACCTCGGTTCGCGCCTCGGCGACCTCGACGAGCTGGGACAGGAACGAGGCCGACAGGCCGAGCGTGGTGGCGGACAACAGCACTCGCTGCAGTGCCTGTCCGGCCTGCACCTGCGCGAACGGGTCGTCGAAATAACTGGTCACCACGGCGATCAGCGGTTCGGACTCGAAGTCCTTGCCGGGCCGCCGGACCGGCGCGTGGCCCCGGCCGAAGTCCCGCAGCACCCAGATGTCCTGCGGCTCGGGCACCGGGCCGCTCGATGCCAGCGTGACCCCCTCCCGGTCGGCGGGCGACCGGGAGATCCACTCGGTGAACTCCTCCACCCAGCGCGGATTTCCGAGCTGGGTCCGGTGCGCCTCGAGTAGCAGGCGATGCAGATCGGCCTGGCTGTGCCTGTCCCCGATCACCTTCAGCCAGCAGTGCTCGGCCTCCGCTGCCCTGACCAGCGCGTGGCGCTCGCTCGCCGCGACCGGCTGGTCCAGGAACGGCCGGCGATTGGTGCGCCGGTGACGGATGGCCCGGTAGAGCGCCTCATCCTCGGCTCCGATGCGCGTCGGGCCACCGCTGCGGATGACGGCTATCCCGTTCCCCTGTGGTTCCGGATGGATCGCCACCTGCGGGTCCACGCCTCGATGGAGCAGGCCGAGCCGGATGTTGAACAACGCCGCACCGCAGGCGAGCCGGAGCTCACGGTCATCGGGGTCGGTGATCGGCAAACGGCGTGCCGTGTCGGCGAGCAACTCGATGCGGTGGGCCTCGATGCGAAACCGCCACGGTTGACTGTTGTGAACCGAGGGTGCGAGCCCGGCCTCTGCCAGCACCGCCCGAGTGTCCTCGGCGGACAGCCCCAACGCTCCGGTGATCATCTGACCGCTCCTGTGTCCGATGGACCTGGCCCTGTTCCCACTGTGCGCCACCGACCCGGGTCCCGGACATGGCCCAAAGTCACTGGTCGAGTCATGGACATCCACGGCGTAGCCTGCCGGCGAAGAACCGACCGGAACGGCGCCACCCACCGCGGCACGCCCGGATGCCGTGCCGCGGTGAGTGGGGACTGCCGGTGCCTGGTCAGGTCCGGAACAGCGCCACCTTCAGTGCGGAGGTCTCCGCGGCGTTGGCGAAGACGTCGTAGGCGTCCATCATCTCGCCCAGGCCGAAACGGTGCGTGACGAACTCGGTGGTGGACAGCTGACCGGCGGCGAGCATCGACAACAGGGTCGGCGTGGAGGAGGTGTCGACCAGTCCGGTGGTGATGGTGACGTTCCGAATCCACAGCGACTCCAGGTGCAGGCTGACCGGCGACCCGTGGACGCCGACGTTCGCCAGATGGCCGCCGGGCCGGATCAGCCGGCTGCACAGGTCGAAGGTGTCCGGCACGCCGACCGCCTCGATCGCTGTATCGGCGCCCAGTCCGGAGGTCAGGTCGCGCACCACGTCGACGGCGTTCTCGCCCGGTCCGACCACCACGTCGGCCCCGAACTCGAGCGCCGCGTCCAGCCGCGATTTGGCGAGGTCGATGGCCACGATGCGGGCGGGGCTGAACAGCCGGGCGGTCTTGATCGCGGCCAGCCCGATCGGACCCGCGCCGACCACGGCCACCGTGTCGCCGGGCTGCACCCGGCCGTTCAGCACGCCGACCTCGAAGCCGGTGGGGAGGATGTCCGACAGCATCAGCGCCGACTCGTCGTCGACCTGCGGCGGAAGGGGATACAGCGACCTTTCGGCGAACGGGGTACGGACCAGCTCGGCCTGCGTGCCATCGATCAGATGGCCCAGCACCCAGCCGCCGCCTCCCAGGCACTGGCCGTAGCTGCCGGACCGGCAGTAGCGGCACCGCCCGCAGGCGGAGATGCAGGAGACCAGCACGCGGTCGCCCGGGCGGATGGTCCGGACAGCCGAACCGACCTCGGTCACCACACCCACTGCTTCGTGCCCGAGGATCCGGCCCGGGGTCACCTCAGGCACGTCGCCCTTGAGGATGTGCAGATCGGTCCCGCAGATCGTGGTCGCGGACACCCGGACGATGGCATCCTCCGGTTCGAGTATCCGGGGCTCGGGAGCCTCGTCCCACATGCGGCGGCCCGGACCGTGGTAGACCAGTGCTTTCATCGCGGATCCCTTCCGTGGCAAGACATCCCGCCGGACGGGCGGGATGCGTGATCACGTCCAGACTGGTGCAACCCCTGCCATGGCGGAACGGCCTTGGGGCCCGTCCGCCTAGGGCCCTAGGGCCCGAACCGTGCTACATGTACGCGGCGGTGCCCAGCCGCCACTCGCTGTCCGCGCCGGGCGTGATCCGCCGTCCCGATACGTCCGACGGGGTGATCCGTATCCACAGCGGGCGTTCACCGGGGGCCCAGGGAGCGACCCCGGTGGCCCGGGTCCGGCTGATGAGATCGTCCGCGTCCTCGATGCTCACCGACCGGCCGTGCCCGCGGAGCAGGACGCTCCATCCGGACCGGTCGGCGTCGTCGAACTGATCGATCTGGAAGGTGACGGCGGCGCCGTCAGCGTGCGCCACGACGGTGCCGGGTGCCGTGCGCACCACGACGGTCTCGCCGTCCAAGGCGTAGTTGACCGGAATGATCAGGGGGTACTGCTGGACCACGACGCCGATCCGGCCGACCGAGCGTGACGACAGGATCTGCCAGCACTCCGCTCGGGTCAGCGCGCTGATCTCCGAAGAGTTCCGCTCGGTGCTCATCACACCTCCACCGTCGTCGGCCGCTCTGTGATGCCGGGTGGACCCGGCACCACCGCGGGAGCAGTGTCATCGTACGGCCCCATTCGGGTGCGAGTCACCCGGCGGACGCCGGGACTTCAACCGACCGTACCGGTGCGTCGTTGCCAGACAGGGACTTTCGACCCTGGTGTGACCGGCGCGAGGTGGACACCATCCGTCCTGGGGGTCGAGGTGGTGGAGTGGATCGATGCCGGTGCAGGCGACAGTGTGGACCGCGGACTTTTCGGGCACGGTCGAGTTGGCCCGATGCGCCGGCCCGCGCACCGGTATGGCTCCTCCTCCTGATTGTTGGACAGGGTGCTTCACCGGCACGGCGAGCGGTGAGCTCGACTTGTCCAATCCGGCGTGCAAGGCCGCGCTCTACGAGTGTTGCCTGAGCCGCGGCACTCCGTTCGACATCTATCGCTGGGTGAACCTGGAGGACCTGGCCAGCCTGTGGCCGCGTTTGCACCTCGCGCCGGGACTGCGTGCCGAGTGGGAGGGGGCGCTACGGGACATCGGCCTGCTGGAACCGGCCTGACCCGCCCTGCTGGAACCGGCCTACGCGCCCTGCTGGAACCGGCCTGACCCGCGTGCAGGGAAACGGCTGCTCGCTGCTGGTGGTGCGGCGAGGGCCTTTCGGCCCTGGGACCGGTGCATGTGCCGGTCTAGCGTCGGCACTCGTGTTCGGCGCTATCGACCTCACCGCCCCGCTCCGCCGCTGTGCCGGGCGTGCGGGTTAGCGGGTCACACCGAGATGCATGCCCTCATCCGTCACCCGCCGGCGGCCGGCCGGTTCGACGACGACCACGCTAGGTCCGGCAGGCCGGCGCAGGCCGACAACCGACCGGCCGTCCTGCTGGCCGCCGACCGGCCTGCCGCGGACGTGCTGGCCGACCTGGGCAGCAGCACGGACGGACTAGCCACGAGCGAGGCGGGTGCCCGGCTGGCCCGGTTCGGCGGCAACACCGTCGCATCGATGCGGGCCCAGCCGTGGACCGTGCTGTGGCATCAGCTGCGGTCGCCCCTGCTCGGTCTGCTGGTGGCGGCCGCCATCACGTCATTCTTTGTGGGCCAGCGCAGCGAAGCGGTGATCATCGGCGTGATCGTGGCACTGTCGGTCGGGCTCGGATTCGTCAACGAGTTCCGGGCGGAGAAGGCTGCGCAGGCCCTGCATTCGCGGATCAGCCACCAGGCCGTGGTGATCCGGGACGGGCAACCGGTCCGCGTCCCGGTGGTCACGCTCGTTCCCGGAGATGTCGTGGAATTGCGCTTGGGGGACCTGGTACCCGCCGACCTGCGGTTGCTGACCGTGTGCGGGTTGGAATGCGACGAAGCCGTGCTGACCGGCGAGTCGATGCCGGTGGCCAAGAGCCCCGCACCGACGGCCGCGACCTCGCTGGCCGACCTGACCTGCTGCGCCTTGATGGGGACGGTCGTGCACGCGGGGGAGGGGCGTGGAGTGGCGGTCGCCACCGGGCCGCGGACCGAGTTCGGTGCCATGGCGGCGGACTTGGCAACCGCACCGTTGCACACCGAGTTCCAGACCGGGCTGGCCCGGTTCTCGATGCTGCTGGTCTGGGTGGCCGGGGCGCTGACCACGTTCATCTTCGCGGTGAACCTCGTGCTGCACCGGCCGCTGATCGATGCGTTGCTGTTCTCGCTGGCGATCGCGGTGGGAATCACACCCCAGCTGCTGCCGGCCGTGGTGTCGACCAGCCTGGCCGCGGGCTCCCGGCGCCTGGCCCGCAAGCAGGTGCTGGTCAAGCGGCTGGTGTGTATCGAAGACCTCGGCGACGTCGATGTGTTGCTCACCGACAAGACCGGCACGCTCACCCAGGGTCGCATCGGCTACCTGCGGGCCATCCCGGTCGCCGGGGTGAGTTCCGGTCAGGTGCTGCGTTGGGGGCTGGTGGCCACCGAGACCGAGGTGGACGCCGGCGGCGCGGTCGGCGGAAACGCGCTGGACGAGGCGCTGTGGGACAGCCCGGCCGCGGCCGGCGTGCGCGACGCGGTTCGACGGCACTCACGGTTGGCTGTGCTCCCGTTCGATCACGAACGCAGGCTGGTGAGTGTCCTGGTGCGCACCCCGGACGATGCCGTCGTGCTGGCGACCAAAGGGGCCCCCGAGGCCGTACTGGATCGGTGCAAAGCGGTGCCGCAGTCGTTGCGCCGGGCGCTGGCCGCCGAGTTCGCCTCCGGGAATAGGGTTGTCGCCGTTGCCGTGCGCTCCGCCGACGACGTCGGGCCGCTCACCGTGGCGGACGAGCGGGAGCTCGATCTGGTCGGACTGCTCGTCTTCCTGGATCCGGTCAAACCGGAGGCCGCGACCGCGCTCCGTGCGCTGTCCGACCTGGGCATCACGACCCGGATCCTCACCGGAGACAACCCCGCCGTCGCACTCACGGTGTGTCGCGAGTTGGGTCTCCCACAGGGCGCCGCGTTGACCGGAGCCGACCTGGACATGGTGGATGACCCGACGCTGGCCGCGCGGATGATGACCACCACCGTGCTGGCGCGGGTGAGTCCCGAACAGAAGGCACGCGTCGTCCGGGTGCTGCGAGAATCCGGGCACGACGTGGCATTTCTGGGTGACGGGGTGAACGATGCGCTCGCGCTGCACGCCGCCGACGTCGGCATCTCGGTGGACTCGGCAACCGATGTCGCCAAGGACGCGGCAGATGTCATCTTGCTGGAGAAGGATCTGGGCGTGGTGGCCGACGGCGTCGCGGAGGGCCGGCGGATCTTCGCCAACACCATCAAATACGTACTGATGGGAACGTCGAGCAACTTCGGCAACATGTTCAGTGCTGCCGGGGCCTCGCTGTTCCTGCCGTTCCTGCCCATGTTGCCCGGCCAGATCCTGCTCAACAATCTGCTCTACGACGCAAGCCAACTCGCCATCCCCACCGACACCGTCGACGAGGAGCAGCGCCGGCGGCCGTCCCACTGGGACATCGGGTTCATCCGCAGGTTCATGATGGTCTTCGGCCCCATCAGTTCGGCATTCGATTTCGGCACATTCGCCATCATGCTGTGGTTGCTGCACGCCGGGCCGGCCGAATTCCGCTCCGGCTGGTTCGTCGAATCGCTGGCCACCCAGACATTGGTGATCTTCGCCATCCGCACCCGTCGGGTGCCGTGGTTCCGCAGCCATCCCAGCCTGCCGCTCGCGACGGCCGCCGTCGGCGTGGTGGCCGTCGGGGCAATACTGCCGGCCAGCCCGCTGGCCCGCACCCTGGGCTTCGCCCCGCTGCCGGCGTTGTTCTTCGGCGTCCTCGCGGGCATGGTCGTCTGCTATCTGGCGATCATCGAGGCGGCGAAGGCGTGGTTCTACCGATCCGCTCCGCGCCCGGAGGTACGGCGATCCCCCCACCAGCGCCATCGTCGCCACATGCGACGCCGTGCCGGTCATTTCGCCAGCACGTCCGCCGCGGTCGGCCGGGCGTCCCGGGCCGTTCCCCAGCGGCCGCGAACCGTTGGTGGTGCCTAGCCCGCTCCGGGTGGCCGATCGCCCCGGGGACGTAGGTCCCGAGTGTTCCCACCATAGGTCGGTATCGACGCAGGGCGGCCGACGCGATGCTGGGGATGTCGGAGAGGGTGTCGAGCACCGCTGGACACCACGTCACCGGACAGGGAGGTCGGCAATGTCGGCAACTGGGACGTCCTACCCGGTACGCGTGGACGCGGCCGTGGAGCCCGCGACATCCCGCGGACTGTGGCTGATCAAGTGGTTGTTGCTGATCCCGCACTTCGTGGTATTGGCGTTCCTCTGGCTGGGTTTCGTCCTGTTCAGCATCGCGGCGTTCTTCGCGATCCTGTTCACCGGCCACTATCCGCGGGCACTGTTCGACTTCAATGTCGGCGTACTGCGCTGGAGTTGGCGGGTGCACTACTACGGCTATGCCGCGCTGGGCACCGACCGGTATCCGCCGTTCACCCTCGCCGAGGTCCCCGACTATCCGGCGCATCTGGACGTGCCCTATCCGGCAACCCTGTCCCGGGGCCTGGTGCTGGTGAAGTGGTGGCTGCTGGCCCTTCCGCACTACATCGTGCTGGCACTGTTCGTCGGCGGAGGCATCTGGTTCACCACCCGCGCGCACACCGGCAACGCGTGGTGGGACACCAGTTGGGGAGTCGGGGGCCTGGTCGGGCTGCTGGTCCTGGTCGCCGCGGTGGTGCTGCTGTTCACCGGTCGCTATCCGCGGCCGCTGTATGACTTCGTGCTGGGCATGGACAGATGGGCCCTGCGGGTTGCTGCGTACGCCGCCCTGATGACCGACGCCTACCCGCCGTTCCGGCTGGACATGGGTGGCCCGGACCCCGGCTCGGTGCCCGCCGCCTGGATCGGGCCGAGCCCGCACGGACCCGCGCAGCCGTGGCCGCAACCACCGCCGGCGGTACAGCGCACCGGATGGACCGCGGGCCGGATCGTCTCGGTGGTCGTCGGCTCGCTGCTGCTGTTCGCCGCCACCGGTACGGCGATCGCCGGCGGCGGGCTGCTCTGGACGCACTATCAGCAACGCGACGATGGATACCTCTCCTCGGCGGAGGTGGCGGTGAGCACCGGGCGATACGCCGTGGTGACCGACAGCTTCCGGCTGGAGGGAGCCGGTCTCGGATGGACGGTGGACAACGTTCTGGGCACGGTGCGGCTGCAGGCCGAGCCGGTGGATGCCGACGGCGAGTTGTTCCTCGGAATCGGCCCGACGGAGGAGGTAGGGCGCTACCTGGATCAGGTCGGCTACACCGGGCTTCAGCACTTCGGTGCGCGATGGGACGGTGGGCTCACCGCCACCTGGACTCCGGTCGACCACCCCGGTTCGGCGCCCGCCGTGCCGCCGGCGCGGGCCGGCGTGTGGGCCGCGTCCGCGGACGGTCCCGGCGCCCGTTCGCTCACCTGGCGTCCGGCCGAGGGTGATTGGACAATCGTCATCATGCGTGCGGACGCTGCGCCGGGAGTGCTGGCCCGGGTTCAGGTGGGTGCCACGTTGCCGGGGCTGGCCTGGATCGGTGCCGGGCTGCTCGGAGGCGGCGCACTGCTGCTGGTGGCCGGTGGGCTGTTGGTCGGGGTGGCCACCCGGCGGGCATCGACGTCCCTGACCGCGGGCGGTGCCGGGCCGGCCGGGCCGGATACCGGGGCCATGCCCGCGCTGACCGGCCGGCCGGGGTGGTAGCCCGATGCCGTCGAGGCGTCGGGCGCCATGATCGTCGTCCTGTTGGCGTTCCTGGCGGCCGGGCTGTCGGCACTCAGCGCTGCCGGGGAACACCGGGCGGCATCGCGGCTGGTCCGCCGCCCCAAGACTGCCGGCACAGGAGTCGACCAGCCGTCGACGGGCACGGGCGCGTTCTCCGCCGGTCCGCCAGGGGGTGGGAGGGCCCCGATTCGGCGAGGGCGATGGCCGCAGTGGGTGGTGTTCGTCCTCGCACTGGTCACCACTCCGCTGTGGGTGGCGAGTTGGGCCGTCGATGTCGGCGCGTTCTTCGTCCAGGCGGCCGCATTGCACCTCGGTTCGCTGGCGGTGGTCCAGCCCCTGATGGTGTCGACCCTGGTGTTCACCTTGCCGCTGGCCGCGGTCGAGTGTCGCCGCTGGCCGGGCCGGGCGGACTGGGTGGGCACGCTCGTCGTGTCCGCGGGTCTGGCGTTGATCCTGTCCACCAGGCGATCCGAGACCGGAGCGGAGCAGGCCGGGCCCGGCCTGTATCCGGCTCTGGTGCTGGTCGTCGCCGGTGCGGCGGTCCTCGTCGTCGCCACCCGGGGGAGATCGGCCGCGGTACGCACCACCGCCTTCGGGGTCGCCGCCGGCGGGCTGTTCGGCGTCGGCGCGGCCCTGACCAAGCTGACTGCCGGGATCGCCGTGGACGGCGGCCTGATCGCCCTTGCCACCAGCTGGCCGGGGTACGCGCTGGCAGCGGTGTCACTGGCATCGTTCGTCCTGCAGCAGAAGGCATACGCGGATGGCCGGTTGGCGACCGTCATGACCGCGGTGGTCATCTTCGACCCGCTGACCAGTTACATGCTCGGCGTCGTCGGATTCGGTGAGCCGCTGCCCGCGCCGGGGATGGCGCTCGCCCTGGGCATGCTGGGATTGGCCATGCTGGTCGCCGGAGTGGCGGTGCTGGCACGCTCGCCGCTGCTTCGCCTGCCCCGCGGGCGGGTATCGTCGGCCGGTGTCCCGAGCGGTCCGACGGGGGCCGCCCGCGCCGATGGGGGCGGCGTCACGCAGGGCGGCCGCGAACCGCCTCGATCGACTCCGCAATGAGCTGGACGCCCGTGGTGATCGACGTGTCGTTGAGACTGGCGTAGCCCAGGACGAGCGCGCCCGGCGCCGACCGCGGCCGGCCGATTCGGTAGTAACCGAGCCCGAACACGCCGACTGACCGCTTCGCCGCCTCTGCCACCACCCGGCTCTCGTCGACGTCCGGCGGCAACCGCGCGATGAGGTGCAGGCCCGCCCGGGCTCCCATGATCTGCGCGTCCGGAATGCAGGCTCGCAGAGCACTGACCAGCAGATTGCGACGGCGGTTGTACATCTGCCGGGTCTGGCGCAGGTGCCGGTCCAGCTTTCCGGTGGACATGAGGTGCGCCATGGCCTGTTGCTCGATCACCGAGATGCCCAGATCGACGCCCGGGCGGGCCCGGTCCAGTTCCGCGCTGACCGCCGGCGGCGCCACCACCCAACCCAGGCGCAATGCCGGGCTGAGGATCTTGCTGGTGGTGCCGAGGTAGATCACCCGCGATGGATCGAGCATCTGCAGCGCACCGATCTGTGCGGTGCCCAGGTTGAACTCCGCGTCGTAGTCGTCCTCCACGACCAGGCCGTCGGTGCGCGCGGCCCAGTCCAGCAATTCGGCCCGGCGCGACGGTGACATGGTGACGCCGGTCGGGAACTGGTGCGCGGGGGTGACGAAGACCGCCGCAGCGTCACTATGGCGTGCCAGATCGCTGACGACCAGGCCATTCTCGTCGACTCGGACCGGAATGATCCGCAACCCTTCCGACAACAGCGGGGGCCGCAAGCGGGGCCAGCTCGGGTTCTCCACCGCGACCGCCGTGATCCCACGCGCTGCGAAGGTGCGAGCGAGCAGGCTGACTGCCTGCACGGTGCCGGCGCACACGTGGACCCGGCGCGGATCGGTCACCACGCCGCGGACCCGGGCCAGCCGCTCGGCGAGCACGGCCCGGAATCGACGGGTGCCCACGGGTTCGGTGTAGTACAGCTCGGACAGCGGAACGGTGGCCATCACGTACCCGACGGCGTGCTGCCAGTCCGCCCGGGGAAACGAGCTGAGATCGCAAACACCGGCGGAGAAGCTGATCCGCGGCAGTTGTTCGCCGTTGATCCACGCCTCGTTGACCGACGGCACCGACCTGGCGCGAGCCACCCGGGTACCCGACCCCTGCCTGGTCTCCAGGTATCCCTCGGCGACCAGCTGCGCGTAGGCGTTCACCACGGCCGACCGCGAGCAGCTCAACTCGGCCGCCAACTCGCGACTGGGTGGGAGCTTGCTGCCGCCGGCCAGCCGCCCGCTGCGGATCGCCGACTTCAACGCGGATCGCACCCGGTCCTGCACCGGGTGCGGGTGATCGCCCTGCGGCAGCTCCAGATACAGGTCCGCTGCCCACTCGGGAAGGAAGGTGCTCATCACCGCGCTCCGGGAAAGTGGTCTGCGATAGGGCCACCGAATTGGCTCACGGTCAGAATAGAGCCGCTACTAGAGTCCTGCAGGAACACGGGTGGTCCGAGGGAGGAAACTGCGTGGCAGTCGATATCGCGATCGATCTCACCGATACCGAACATCCACTCTCGTTGATCGGCTCGATCACGCGCAATCTCGGGGTGAACATCCGCGGCGTGTGCGCCTACCAGACCAGCACGGAGCGGGTGGTGCACATCCTGCTGGAGGACGAGATCGACCTGCGACAGCACCTGTCGGTGCACGGCATCGGGTCGTGCACGGTGACCGATGTGGTGGTGCTCGACCTCGTCGACCGGCCCGGGGTGTTCGAAGCGATCACCGGGGCGGTGGACAATGCCGGAATCACCCTGAAGTTCGCGTTCACCTCGGGAGTCTGGCTGGTGCTGGGAAGTGATGACGCCGCCGGGATCCGGGCCGCCCTCACCCGCGCATTCAAGCTCGACGATCCCGAACAGTTCGGCTGCGGGACGATCAAGAGCATGGACCCTTCGGTCGCCCCGCTGATCGACTCAGGACAGTAGGTGACGGGCCGGGCATGAGCACGATCTCCCGACTCGACGCCGCGTGCGTCGACGTCGTGGCCCCGCTGTGGCAGGAACTGCAGGCCCATCACACCAGAACGGCAACACATCTGGCGGCGGTCCGGCCGTTCCGGGAACCGGAGGAATCCTGGCAGCGGCGGCGCGCGCAATACCTCGGGCATTTCGCGGACGATCTGCCCGCGACGATACTGGTCGCCGAATCCGGCTACCACACCGTCGGCTATGCCATGGTGCGCGGCGTCCCCGCAGGCCCGACCCTGCGCACCGGGGATGTGGTCGGTCACCTCGACTCGCTGGTGGTGGCGCCGGAGTACCGCTCGACCGGTGTCGGCGGTGAGTTGCTGGACGCCGCCCGGGCCACGTTGGGCCGCTGGGGCCTACGGGAGGTCACGCTGAACCTGATGGCGGGCAACACGCGCGCCGAACAGTTCTACCTGCGACGGGGTTTCGTGCCCTTCGCGACCTCGTTCATTGGGGCCGACCGGTGACCGGCACGATCCTGACGCTGCGCGGGCCCGTCGAGCCGTCGGCGCTGGGCCGCACGCTGATGCACGAACACCTGCTGCTCAACCTCACCAGCGAGTTCCGCTCGGACGGACTGCTCAACGACGAACCGCTGGTGATCGAGGAGCTGGCGCACTTCGCGGCGGCCGGCGGGTCCACCGTGGTGGAGGTATCGACCAGCCGGCTGACGCTGGGTGCCAGCCCCGACCCGGGCGGCGGGCGGGACTCCCCGCCGTACCCCGCCGGCAGTCGCACCAGGGACAACGTGCAGGCGTTGCAGCGCATCTCGGACGCCACCGGCATCAACCTGGTGCTGGGGACCGGCCACTACCGGCAGCCCTATTTCGATCACGAGTTGATCAACACCTCCACCGTCACCGAACTCGCCGACTCGATGGTGCGCGACATCCAGGACGGCTTCGGTGATTCCGGCGTGCGGGCCGGGATCATCGGTGAGGTCGGCTGCGATCAATGGTTCGTCTCCGCCGAGGAGGAGCGCGCGCTCCGCGCCGCCGCCAGGGCCAGCAAGCGCACCGGGGTGTGCATCAGCACCCACGCCGTGGACTACCCGGTCGGCCTCGCGCAACTCGACCTCTTCGCGGAGGAGGGGGTGGATCCGACCCGGGTCATCATCGGGCACTGCGACACCGTGAACATCGCCGGTTACCACGACGAGGTGCTGGCCCGGGGCGCATGGATCCAGTTCGACACCTTCCGCGGCCTGTGGGAGCGGGACGTGCAGCGCAGGGTCCGGATGATCGTGCGGCTGGCCGACGCCGGCCACGCCGACCGGATCCTGATATCGCACGACGTCTGCAAGAAGTCGCATCTGAAGGCCTACGGCGGCCGCGGATTCGACTTCATACCGACGCAGCTGCCACAGCTGCTCACCGAGGCGGGCATGCCGCCGGACCTGCTCGATCAGCTGCTGGTCGACAACCCGGCACGGGCGCTCGCCGGGTAGCGGCGGGCGCCGCCGTCGGGCCTTGAATTGGTCCGCCTGTTGATTGCCGAATTGGCTCCCCACCCCGGGGACCCGCTCCCTACGCTCTACTCAGCATCCTGTGCGCGACGTGCGAGTCCGACGGCCACAGGCCGACTTGCGCCACGTCGCGGCAGGCCGAAAGCACCCAGTACCAGCCCAAGGAGGCGTCCATGATCCGGCAGGACCCGCGGTCGGTACGCAGGTCGCTAGCAGCAGCCGTCCTCGCCGTGGCGGCCCTGACGGCCGCCGCGTCGTGCAGTAGTGCGTCCACGGATGCGACCGGTGGATCGAGCACCGCGGCCGGCGGTGCATCGAGCACCCCGTCGCCGGCCGGTGGCACGTCCGGCGCACCGTCCACCGCACCGTCCAGCGCATCGTCCAGCGCGATGAGCAGCCCCGCCGGGCCGGCATCAGGCAGCGGCTCGAGCGCAGCCAGTGCACCCGGTTCCGGGCAGCCGTCGCTGTTCGACCAACTGCCGGAATCGATCCAGAAGGCCGGCGTCATCAAGGTCGGCATGGAAGTCACCACCCAGCCATTCGCGATCTTCGCAGCGGACGGCAAGACGCCCGAGGGCATCGACCCGGACCTCGCCAACGCCGCGGGAAAGCTGCTGGGCGTGGACGTCGAGATCCAGAACATCCCGTTCGCACAGGGGATCCCGGCGCTGAACACCGGCCGGATCGACATGTACTGGACCTTCACCAACGACACGCCTTCGCGCCGTGAGCAGGTCGACCTGGTCGACTTCACCCAGAACGGCCAGGGCGTGCTGCTGCCCGCCAGCAACCCGAAACAGGTGAAGAGCCTGGACGACCTGTGCGGTACCACGATCTCCATCCAGTCGGGCAGCAACAATCTGGACGTCGCGAACGAGCAGAGCGGCAAGTGCACCGATGCGGGCAAGCCGAAGGTGACCGTGCTGCAGTTCGACGAGCTCCCGCAGGCGCTCCTGCAGCTCAAGGGCGGCAGAGCGGATGCGCTGATGACCTCCTATGCGATCGCCGGGTACTACGCCAAGTCCGATCCCTCGTACACGTTGATGCCGGGTCCGGCGATCCAGTTGGGGCCGGCCGGCGTCACCTTCAAGAAGGGCAACACGCAGCTCGAGAAGGCGTTGCAGCAGGCATTGCAGGAAATGGTCGACAACGGGTCGTACGCGCAGATCTTCGAGAAGTGGGGGCTGAGCGGGCTGAAGATCTCCACCATCACCATCAATGATGGACACTGACGCCGTGCGACCGGGCGGGCCCCGGGACGGAGGCAGGAGCCGGACGAGGTGAAGGAGGCCCAGGTTGGCCAGAGCAACCGTGGTGGGCGGACCGGCCGACCTGGACGACTCGAGCCTGGTGCTGCCGAGGCCGCGAATCGGCCGCTACCTGAGCGCGATCGTCATCCTGGCCGTGCTGGCGTTCCTCGGCGTTGCGGTGGCGCGCGGGAACATCGGCTGGGATGTGGTCGGCCGGTACATCTACGCGCCCGGTGTCCTGCAGGGTGCGCTCAACACGGTCATCATCAGCGTGCTGTCGATGGCGATCGGCATCGTCCTGGGACTCGTCGGCGCGCTGATGCGCCTGTCGGACAACGTGGTCGCCCGCACCACCGCCTCCGCGTACGTATGGGTGTTCCGCGGCACGCCGCAATTGGTGCAACTGCTGCTGTGGTACAACCTGGCGCTGATATTTCCCACCATCGTGATCCCGGGCGTGGGCAGTTACGACACCAACAGCCTCATGACGCCGATGGTTGCCGGACTGCTCGGCCTTGGCATCAACGAGGGCGCCTATATGACCGAGATCTTCCGCGGTGGGATCATCGGCGTGGACGCCGGCCAGGCCCGCGCGGCACGGGCGCTGGGGATGACGCCGTTCACGGCATTCCGCCGCGTCATCCTGCCGCAGGCGCTGCGCATCGCCCTTCCCGGCACGAGCAACCAGTTCGTCATCCTGCTGAAGGGCTCGTCCCTGTTGAGCATCGTGCAGTACACGGAACTGCTGTACTCGGTGAAGATCATCTATGACCGCAACTACGCGGTGGTGGAGTTGCTGCTGGTGGCGACCGCGTGGTACATCGCCATCACGGGCGTGTTCATCCTCATCCAGAACCTGATCGAGCGGAGGTTGGGCCGGTCGGTGCGGACCACCTCGAACCGCCGGATGTGGTTGGCGTGACGTCTGCGGAGCCGGGTGAACCATTGGTCGTCGCGACCGGGGTCCGCAAGTCCTACGGCTCGAACCTCGTCCTGGACGGCGTGAACCTGACGGTGAACAGGGGAGAGGTCGCCTGTGTGATCGGGCCATCGGGATCCGGCAAGTCCACGCTGCTGCGCTGCATCAACCACCTGGAGAATATCGACGCCGGGACGATCCGCGTCGGTGGCGAACTCGTCGGATACCGCCGCAGGGGAAGGGCACTGCGGGAGCTGTCGGAACGGGACGCAGCGCGGGCCCGCCGGCATATCGGCATGGTCTTCCAGAGCTTCGACCTCTTCCCCCACCTGACCGCGCTGGAGAACGTGATGTCCGGTCCCCGTTTCGTTCTCAGACGCCCGGTCGACCAGTCGCGGACGCAGGCGCTGGCGCTGCTGGACAGCGTGGGCCTGGCCGATCGGACCCAGCACTATCCGGCGCAACTGTCGGGAGGGCAACAGCAGCGGGTGGCGATCGCTCGCGCGCTGGCCATGCAGCCGGCGCTCATGCTGTTCGACGAGCCCACGTCGGCGCTGGACCCCGAGCTGGTCGGCGAGGTGCTCGATGTCATGCGCGACCTGGCGAACAGTGGCATGACGATGATCGTGGTCACCCACGAGTTGCGCTTCGCCCAGGACGTGGCGGACCGGATCTCTTTCATGGACGGCGGTACGGTCCTGGAAGAGGGTCCTCCGGAGCAGGTCCTGACCGCGCCCCAGCACCCGCGGACGAAGGCGTTCCTGACCCGGTACACCTGACGCCGGCCGGGCCGACCGCGACCGCGACCGCGTGACGGTGGGGCTTCCGGCGGGCCGGCCGGTCGTTACAGCGACACGACCCGGTGGGCGCGGAAGGTGTAGCGATCGCCGGGGTAGATCGCCTCGCGCAGTTCGACGGGGCGGCCCTCGGGGGTGCGGTACGTGCTCGCGGTCCGGAAGGCGCAGGCGCCGGCCGGGGTGTGCAGCAGCCGGGCGGTCTCCGCGTCGAGTCCCACCGCCTGGAAGGTCTGGTCGGCCTCCAGCCGGGTGACTCCCAGGAACTGCGCGGAGATCTCGTACGTGCTGCGGGTGGTGAGCAAGGTGAGGTTCGCCTGCATGTGTTCGGCGAGTGACGGGGCGATCCACGCCGTGTAGCTGGCGAGTGGATGGCCGTTGGCCAGACCGATGAGGCGGATGCGCAGTGTCGAGGTTCCCGCTTCGACGCCGAGCGCCTCGGCGACCTCGGGCGGGGCCGGGATCCAGGTGTTCTCGCGCACCGCGTAGCTCGCTCGCATGGCGGCGGCCTCGACGCTGGTGCGGAACGGGCGGATGGTCGCCAGGTCCTGCACCACCCGCACCGGCGAGACGAACGTACCGCGCCCCGGCGCGCGGCTCAGCAGCCCGTCCTCCTCCGCTTTCGCCAGCGCCTGGCGGATCGTCACCCGGCTGACGGCGTAGCCGGCGGACAGTTCCCGTTCGCCGGGTAGCCGGCTGCCCGGTGGGAATTCGCCGGCCTGGATGCGGCGGCAGAGGTCGGCGTGCACCGACAGGTGCAACGCCTGTGCACCCGCGGCCGGCCGCACCCCGTCCGTGCCGGCGCCGGCCAGCGGCGGATCCGCCATGGCTCTTGACTCCTCTCACCGCGCGCCCTACCGTCAACTCGTGGTCTAGCCCGGACTAGACCACTCAACCGTAGACCGAACCCCGGCGGCGAGCCGAGAAGTCGAGGAGTGGATCGCGTGACCGAGGTGGCGGACGTCGAGGCGCTGTCCATGCTGCCGAAGGTCGACGCGCGCGTGCGGATCCTGTGCCCGACAGGTCATCTCAGCTATGCCCCGCTGCGGCCGGACAGCTTCCACCTCGGGCTGGGCGGCGCGCCCGACTACATCGTGGCGGACGCCGGCTCCTGCGATGTCGGTCCGGCACCGCTGGCGAAAGACGAGCCGACCAGCCCCGAGGACTGGCAGCGGTCAGACCTGACCGAGATGCTGCTGGGAGCTCGCCGGCTGGGAGTTCCGATGATCGTCGGGTCGGCGTCGGACGCGGGCACCAACGCCGGCGTGGACCGGTTCGTGCGGCTGATCCGGGAGATCGCCGCCGAACACGATCTGCCGCCGTTCACCCTCGGCTACTTCTACAGCGAGGTCGCCGTCGACGAGGTGCGGCGTCGGCTGCGATCCGGTGATGTCGGCGAGGGATTGGACGGCCGGGGCCGGCTCACCGAGGCGGACGTGGACCGGACCGACCGCGTCGTCGCGGTGGCCGGCGTGCATCCGTACCTGGAACTCCTGCAGCAGGGCGCGGATGTGATCATCGGCGGTCGCAGCAGCGACGCGGCGCTGTTCGCGGCTCCGGCGCTGCTGCGCGGCGCCTCGCCGAGCGAGGCCTACACGTTCGGCAAGCTGCTGGAGTGCGCCTCCTTCGCCGCCGAGCCGTACGGCGGCAAGGAAAGCATCATGGGCACCATCGCCGACGAGGGGATCCTGGTCACCGCCATGAATCCCGCACAGCGCTGCACCGTCGCCTCGGTGGCCGGCCATGCCATGTACGAGCGATCCAGCCCGCTCTCGGAGTACTTCCTCGGTGGCCACCTGGACCTGACCGACACCAGGTACGAGCAGTACGACGAGCGCACCACGCTCGTCACCGGTTCGAGGTTCGTCGCCGACGAGAACCCGCTGCGCGTCAAGCTGGAGGGCGCGGGCCGGGTGGGCGCCCGGATGTTCGCCCTGGCCGGGATCCGCGACCCGTACACCATCGCCAACCTCGACCGGGCCTTCGAACTGGCCCGCGGGTACGTCCGGGAGCGACACCAGGACGGCACCTACGAGCTGTACTTCCACGCCTACGGACGGAACGGGGTGATGGGAGCGCACGAGCCGGTGACCGCCCAGCCCCACGAGATAGGTCTGGTCATCGAGGCGATCGCCGACGACCCGGACCGCGCCAGGGACGTCTGCACCATCGCGCAGCGGCAGTTGTTCTACGCCAGACTCGGGGAGGTCAAGGGCACCGCCGGCAGCATGGCGTTCCTGACCGACGAGATCCTGCGGGCCGGCGACGCCTGCCGCTGGACGATCAACCACACCCTCCCGGTGCGCGACCCGCTGGAACTCTTCCAGCGCCACCTCGTCCAGGTCGGCTGACCTTTACAACCGTGAGGAGATCACCGGCATGACGAAGCTTTCCGAACTCGCCAAGACCATCCGCAGCAAGAACGCCGGGGTCGACCGGATCACCTTCGACATCATCTTCCGGGAGAACGAGACCTACACCAGGGTCAAGGAGTCAGGCGCGATCACCCCGGACTCGTTCGCGGCGCTGTACCGGATCGACCGGAACCGGATCACCGACTTCATCCTGTACGACCTCGCGTACGCCATCAAGATCACGATCCTGCGGGATCGCGCGAGCGGCGGCCCCGGCGACCCCGACCTGTTCGGCGCCCAGCAGTACGCGCCGCTGCTGGACGTCGACATCCCCTGACGGGTGTGCGCGGTCGCGCCGACCCGACGGCCGGCGCGGCACGATGCCGGGGTGCGCCGACCACCCGCCGGTCAGTGCTGGCGGCGCCGGCGGGCGTGCCGGGACCGGCCGTCCCACACCACGAGTGCCAGGCCCAGCAGGATCGCCAGGCCGCCGCCGCCCAGCATGCCGGCCACCCGCACGCCGGTGTCCGCCAGGGCCGGGCCGGACGAGGTCATCGTCGGGGCGACCGCCGTCGTCGAGGGCCCACTGGAGGTGGCCTCGGCGGCCGGCGTGCTGGTCGATGGCGCGGTGGTGCTGGTCGTCGTCGGCGCCGCGCTGGACGGTGTCGGCGAGGCCACCGTCGAGGTCGTCGGTGCGGCCGACGGGGTCGTGGATGTGGGCGCCGCGCTGGAGGTCTGCGGTGCCGAGCTGGTGGTGGGCGGCACCGACGTGGTGGTGGGCGGCGCCGCATCGATGACGATGACGAAGTCCTGGAAGGTGGGGTCGTCGACGGCGATGGTGACGGGGAACGTGCCGGACTCGCTCGGTGTGCCGGAGACCTCCCCGTCCGCGGACAGCGTGAGGTCCGGCGGTAGTGCGCCGGAGGCCACCGAGAACTCGTACGGGGCACCGAGACCGCCGGTGGCCTGCAAGGTCACCTGATAGGGGGTGCCGACCCGGCCGTGCGGAAGCGTGGCGGGGGTGACCACGATCGGCGGCTGCGCCACCTCGACGGCACCGATGTCGCAGCCCGCCCCGGCCGGCCGAGCCTCGCCCCGTTGATCGGTGGCATCGCCGGTGCAGTGCGCCGAGTCGGCCGGGATCGCGTCGATGGCATCGCTTCCCTTGGCCGGCAGTTGCGTCTGCGTCGGGCCGCCGTTGTCGGCCAGCGCCCCGAGGTTCGCGACCGCACTGTTCTTGGAACCGGGTGCGGTGAAGCCGCAGTCGTCGGTGTCCGACAGGTTGTAGCCCGCGTCGGTGATGTCGCCCGCACAGTTCGGCGCGGTGTTGTCGGCCAGCAACGTGCCGCTGAGCGTCAGTGCGGCGGGAACCTCGTCGGCCCGCGTGGCGATGGCGCCCGATGGGAGGTCAGTCTCCCCACCGTCCAGGCCCGGCGTCGTGCCGGTGATGGTGGAGTTGGTCACGGTGACATCTGCGGCCCAGTCGAGCACCCCCTGGCCGGTGTTGCCGGCCACCGTCGAGGCGTCGATGGTGGCGTCACCGCCCGGGAAGACCAGCACGCCCCCGCCGAAGGCGTTGCCCTCGCGGTCGGTGAACGGCTGCGTGTTGCTGATGGTGGAGTCGGTGATGGCAATGGAGGCACCGGGTCCGTCGGCCACCACGCCTGCGCCCTGGTTGTGATCCAGCGCGGAGGTTCGCACCGCGGCCTCGCCGGAGTCGACCACGACGCCCCCGTCACCGTTGCGGGAGATGGTGCTGTGGTCGACGGTGACGGTGCCACCACCGTCCACGCCTACCCCATCACGTCCGTTGTCGTCGATCGAGCAGCCGCTGATCGTCGCGGTGGCGCCCGCCGTCTCCGCCGGCAACAACGACACGCCGTCGCCGTCGTTGCCGCTCACCTGGCAGTCCTGCAGCGCCACCGTGGCCGCGACGACGTCGATCCCGTCGTCATCGCCGTTGTTCGACACGGCCAAGTCCTGCATCGCGACGGTCAGCGGTGTCTCGGCATCGATGCCCTCGACGGTGATGGTCGGGTCGCCGCTGCCCTCGATGGTGGTCCGGTCGGCGCCGGCCCCGGTCACGGTGAGCGGGATGCTGATCGTGGCGTTCTGCGGATATTCGCCCGCGGCGAGGGAGATCGTGTCACCGGGGTCCGCCCGGTCCACCGCATGCTGGATCGTCAGGCAGGGAGCCTCCTGCATCAGGCAGTCGTTATCGGTGTCGTCCCCCGTCGGTGCCACGAACCGGGTCTGACCGGCCGCGAATGCCGGAACCGCGCCGGAGAGCAGGGCTCCCGTGCCCGTTGTCAGAATGGTGACGCCGATGGTTGCGACCCGAAGCAGCGATCTGCCGCGTTGCCGGTCCGCTCGCGCTCCGACCATGGAACCCTCCACTCTCCGGGACTGGCGGATCGTACTGCGCACAGTGGTTCGATGCACGCGAAGAGGTCAGATCGCCCCGATGTACCGAGGATCCTGGGCACCGGATGTGGGCGATGCGATGATTCCCGGCATGGCCGGCCCACTCGTCGGACGGGGAACGGAACTGGCGGCTGCCTCCTCGGCGCTGACCGGGTCCGGGGTGCTGCTCGACGGCCCGGCCGGCATCGGCAAGACCGCGATCTGGCGCAGCCTGGTCGACGAGCTGGTGGCCGGCGGCGCCACCGTGCTTCGCGCGTTACCCACCGAAGCGGAGCGGCTGCTGCCGTACGCGGCACTGGCGGACCTCCTGCGGCCGCTGACCGACCACATGACCGACCTGCCAGCTCCGCAGGCCGCCGCCGCGCGGGCGGTTCTGGTCTCCGGCGACACCGGCCACCCGGTGGACGAGCGCACGGTCGCCGTCATGGTGCAGTCGGTGTTTGCGGCCGCCTGCGCACACGACCGCCCGGTGCTGGCCATCGACGACTGCCAGTGGCTGGATGCGCCGAGCGAACAGTCGCTGCGATACGCGCTCAGGCGTCTCGACCCCGGACCGCGGATGCTGATGACGATGCGCGGCGACCACCAGGACCCGCTTCCGCTCGGCCTGGCCAACGACCGCGGCATCGCCCGGATCACCGTGGCGGCGTTGGGGATCGGCGCGATGCACCATGTCCTGCAGCAGCAGCTGGGCGTCACCTTGAACCGGCCGCTGCTCACCCGGCTCACCGCGGAATCCGAAGGCAATCCGATGCTGGCGGTGGAACTGGCACGTGCGATGCTGCGCCTGCCGTCGCTGCCCCGGCCGGGCGAGGATCTGCCGGTCGCACGGTCCGTGCTGGACCTCGTCACCACTACCCTGCGGTCCCTGCCGGAACGAACGCTGACCGCATTGCGGTTGGTCGCGCTGCTCACCGCTCCGACGGTGGCCGAGCTGCGCGCCGTCGGTGTCGACGCGGCAGATCTCGACCCCGCCGAGGAGGCCGGACTGATCGAGGTGCGTCAG
>DASSTH010000304.1:0-10762 GCA_035708025.1 Nakamurella sp.
GCGGATCGGAGCTCATCCGGCTGCAGTGCTACGAGGGCATTGATGCCTCGCAGGCGCTGTACGACTGGGACTTCCCGCGGCAGGTGCTGCACCTGCGGGCGTTCGAGGCGGTCGGCGGCACGGCCGACGGTGACACCGGCCGGGAGGAGGCGCTGGCCGAGGTCGAATCGCAGTTGTACAGCGAGCGGTTCCTGCTGGCCCGCCCCATCCTGGCGGCACTGCGCACCCCGGACGCGGTACTGCTGATCGACGAGATCGACCGCGCCGACGACGAGTTCGAGGCGTTCCTGCTCGAGGTGCTCAGCGAGTTCGCCGTCACCGTCCCGGAACTCGGCCGGATCGCCGCCGAGACCCCGCCGCTGGTGGTGCTCACCTCCAACCGCACCCGGGAGGTGCACGACGCGCTCAAGCGGCGCTGCCTGTACCACTGGGTGGAGCACCCGTCGCTGCAGCGTGAGGTGGCGATCCTGCGCCGCCGGCTGCCCGAGGTGACCGCTTCGCTGGCTGCCGAGGTGGCGGCGGCGGTGGCCCGGCTGCGCGGCGCTGACCTGTTGAAACCGCCCGGGGTGTCCGAGTCGCTGGACTGGGCCAGGGCGCTGCACGCGCTGGGCCGGGACCACCTGGACGCCGAGACCGCCGCGGTCACGTTGGGCACCGTGCTCAAGTACAAGGAGGACACCGACCGGGTGCTGGCCGCCGGGCTGTCCTCGATCCTGGCGTCCTGACCCGATGTGACCATGGCGATCACCGACGAGGTCCGGGACGGCCCGGAGATCCTGGTGGGCTTCGCCAGGACGCTGGCCGCCGCCGGCCTTCCGGTCGGTCCGGAACGCACCGCCACCTTCCTGTCGGCGGCCGGTTCGCTGCACGTCACCGACCCGCGCCAGGTGTACTGGGCCGGCCGGATCACCATGGCCGCCCAGCCCGACGACCTGCCCGTCTACGACGCGGTGTTCGACGCGTACTTCTCCGGGCGCACCCGGCGGAAATCGACGCTGCCCCGCCGGCAACTGCTGACCACCGCCGTCGAGATGCCCGTCACCGACGAGGGGACCGACCGGAGAGACGGTGACGGGGACGCCGAGCAGCCGCCCCCGCTGCGTGCCCGCGCCAGCACTCAGGAGACCCTGCGGCACCGCGACCTGGCCCGGCTGACCGCCGCGGAGAAGGCGCAGCTCGCCGCCATGCTGGCGCTGCTGCAGCCGGGCCTGCCCACCCGGCGCTCCCGCCGCCGCGGCCCATCCGTCACCGGCCCGCTGGACCGCCGCCGCACCATCCGGGCCATGCTGCAGGCGGGCGGCGAACCGGGGGTGCCGGCGCACCGGCGGCCCCGCCGCCGGCCGCGCCGGGTGGTGCTGCTGATCGACGTCTCTGGCTCCATGGCCCCGTACGCCGACGCGCTGCTGCGCTTCGCGCACGTGCTGGTGCGCCACCGGCCGGCCGCCACCGAGGTGTTCACCATCGGCACCCGGCTGTCCCGGGTCACCCGGGCGCTGGCCCAGCGGGACCCGGACGTGGCGCTGGCCGCCGCGGCCGAGGTCATCCCGGACTTCTCCGGGGGCACCCGGCTGGGCGAGGTGCTGAAGGCGTTCGCCGACCGGTGGGGTCAGCGGGGCACCGCGCACGGTGCCGTGCTGGTGATCTTCTCCGACGGCTGGGAGCGCGGCTCCTGCGACCTGCTGGCCGAACAGGTGCAGCGGCTGCAGCGGCTGGCGCGCAGCGTGGTGTGGGTGAACCCGCACAAGGGGCGGGAGGGATACCTGCCGGTGCAGTCCGGCATCGTCGCGGCGCTGCCGCATGTTGACCACTTCGTGGCCGGGCATTCGCTGGCCACCCTGGAGGAGTTGCTGGAGGTGATCCGCGGTGCGTGACGTGCTGGACGATCTGCTGCGGTGGTGGGAGGCCGGCGACGCCGTGGGCGTCGGAACCGTGGTGGGCACGTTCAAGTCCGCGCCCCGCCCGCCGGGCGCCGCCATGGTGGTCGGCCCGGAGGGCACCGCGGTGGGCTCGGTGTCCGGCGGCTGCGTGGAGGGGGCGGTGTACGAGACGGCCTCTGGCGTGCGGGACGGCGCAGACCCGGTGCTCACCCGGTACGGGGTGTCCGACGGTGACGCGTTCGCCGTGGGGCTGACCTGTGGCGGGATCATCGACATCTTCGCCGAGCGGTTCTCCCGGGCGGACTTCCCGGAGTTCGGGGAGCTGGCCGCATCCATCAAGGCCGACGAGCGGGTGGCGCTGGCCACCGTGGTGGCCGGCCGCGACGACCAACTGGGCCGGCACCTGGTGATCTGGGAGGACCGGGTGGCGGGCACCCTGGGCAGCGAGCGGATCGACCACTCGGTCCGGGCGGACGCGCTCGGCCTGCTGGCATCCGGCCGCACCGCCACGCTGACCTACGGTCTGGACGGCGAGCGGATGGACACCGGCCTGCAGGTGTTCGTCGCGGCATTCGCCCCGGCGCCGCGGATGCTGGTGTTCGGTGCCATCGACTTCGCCGCCGCGGTGGCGCGGATCGGGGTGTTCCTGGGCTACCGGGTGACGGTGTGCGACGCCCGGCCGGTGTTCGCCACCAAGAAGCGCTTCCCGGACGCCGACGAAGTGGTGATCGACTGGCCGCACCGGTACCTGCAGGCCCAGGTCGATGCGGGTGCGCTGGACGGCCGCACGGTGATCTGCGTGCTCACCCACGATCCCAAGTTCGACGTGCCGGTGCTGCAGGTGGCGCTGAAGCTGCCGGTCGCCTACATCGGGGCGATGGGCTCCCGGCGCACCCACGAGGACCGGCTCGCCCGGCTGCGGGCGGCCGGGGTCGGCGCGGGCGACCTGGCGAACCTGGTGTCGCCGATCGGGCTGGACCTTGGCGGCCGCACCCCGGAGGAGACCGCGGTGTCCATCGCGGCGGAGATCATCGCGCGCCGGTGGGACGGTGACGGGACCCCGCTGTCCCGCACCGACGGGGCGATCCACCGCGAACCGATGGCGCAGCCCGAGGTCGTCCCCGCGCCCGGCGCACGGATCGGCTGAGGCGGGCGTCCGGGGCCCACGATCAGGCAGGTCTGGACGGCACCGGCGCCCGGCACCCGCCGCCGGCGCGTCTCACAGGACCGAGTAACCGGTGGGCAGCGGGCGCCGGCCGGTCAGCGCCAGCAGTGCCGAGGATGCCGTTCCCTGAGCCGCGGCCAGCCCACCGATCAGGGCGAACGTCTCGGCCGCCGCATCCGGCGGAACGGCGGCCGGCACGCCGAGCGCCGCCGCCAGGTCGCAGGTGTGCACGGTCAGCTCCAGCGTCCGGGTGGGCAGGTAGCCCTGCAGCGTCATGCTGCCGAACGGGGTGCGGACGATTGCGGTGGCCGGCGCGGCGCGCACCAATTCGGGCACCCGGGCCACCAGCGCCCGCAGCGCGACCATGGGCTCGTCGCCGAGCGCGGCACCGGCGTCCCGGCCGCGCTGGACCACCGCCGTGGTGTCGGTCAGCGCGTTGGCGATGGCCAGGTAGTACGCCACGGCGTCCACCAGGTCCACCGGGCCGGCGTCGGTGCCGTCGACATCGAGGTAGGCCTCCACCGTCAGCAGCGAACGGCTGGTGTGCCCCACCAGGTCGCGCACCGACCACTCGCCCAGGCCCGGTTCGTCGTGATGGCCGGCCGCCGCGGCGCTGACCTGAAGGAACCACCGGGCGGCACTGTCGAAGGCGTCTGCAGACGGAGAATCCATCGGCACAGCATGGCAGCGCGCCGTGCGCCGCGACCGCCCCGGTGCCGGGCAGCGGCGCCCCCGGCGGCGCGCACCCGGCCCCGGCCGCCGTCGGGTGGCGGACCGTGTTGGATGTGATCTCCGGGATGATGTCGGATCCCGGCCCTGCCGTTCGTGGAGTGGGTGAGCGGCCGCCCGGGCCGCCGAAGACCGGGGTGGGGCGCCCGCCGCCCGACCCGAGAGGAGACGACGGTGCCGAAGTATCTGATCGCGTTCAACGACGAGTGGGTTCCCGCGCACACCCCAGACCAGCTGCGCAGCAAGAGCGAGGCCTCCAAGGCCGTCCTGGCGGACATGGAGGCGGCCGGGGTGTTCGTGTTCGCGGACGGCGGGATCGACGCCAGCACCGCGCTGTGCAGCGTGGTCAGCAAGGACGGGCAGCCCGTGTTCAGCGACGGGCCCTACACCGAGACCAAGGAGCACCTGGGCGGGTTCACCGTGGTGGATGTGCCCGACGACGAGGCGGCCCGCTACTGGGCCGGCCGGCTCGCCGTCTCGCTTGACTGGCCGCAGGAGGTGCACCGCTTTCCGTCCGGTGTGGCGGAGATCATCGACCGGCAACCGCAGGACGGATAGCCCGCACCGGTGACCGCTGGGTGATCCGGGGCGGCGAGTTCAGGTGGACCCGGGCCGGCGCGTTCGGTGATCCGGCCCGCCGGCCCGGCTGCCCAGTTCCAGGCGGCTCGGTACCAGGTGCGCTGCGCGGGCGCGGCGTGACCAGGTCAGCGTGACCAGACCGGTGCCACCTCGCGGCGGTACCGGCGGGCGAACAGCCCGGTGAGCACCGTGACGACCGGCCCTGGGATGGTGGCCCGCAGCGACGTCCGTTCCCGCTCGCCCGCACCGTCCATCATCCAGGCGATCGCGTTGGCGCCGTCCACGATGCTGGGCGGGCGCAGGCGCTTGGCCACCGCCTTCCAGGCGACGTCCTCCTCGCGCGCTGCCAGCAGCGGCTCGACGTCCGCCTCCTCGTGGTCCAGGTGGCCGTTGATGACGGCCCGGGCGCGTGCCACCTCCTCGGCGCCGGACGCCGCCACCGCCGCGGTCGGCGTCCGGACCAGGTCGTCGAGCGCGGCGGAGACCCCGGCCAGCGCCGACTTCAGCTGGACGTGCTCGGACTCCATCTGAGCCAGCAGCGAGCCGTCCACCCCGCACGACTGCAGGTACGGCCAGACGTGCTCGTCCTCGGCCTCGTGGTGATGGGTCAACTCACGCACCAGGTTGCGCCACGCGGTCTGCAGCTCGCGTGCCCGGCCCGAGTCGCCGTCCGGGAAGGCCCGAAGAGCCTGCTCGGTGCGCGCGACATCGCGCCGGACGGCGGCGTGGATCACCTGATTCATGCTCAGTTCGGCCATGACCAAGGACGGTACTGCCTCGGGCCGCCCCGCGCCGCGGAGCCGCGCCCCGCCCCGGACGCACGCCGCGGCCCGCCCCCGTCGGGAGCCGCGCGGCCGCTGCGTCCGGCGCCGTCGGCGGTCCCGTCACCGCCGTTGACCTGCAGCTTTTGTGAAGCGGGCGATCTGCGGGCAGCATCCAGTCATGGAGGACTCCCGTCCCGCCGTGACCGGGCGCCGGTCCCGGTACGCGCGGCTGCGGGCGTCCATGGGCCGGCACCCGGCCGACTTCGCCCGGTTGGTGCTCGCGGCCGGCGTGGTGATCGCTTGCCTGTTCGCGGCGCGGGCGCCGGGGGTCAACCCGGTGGAGACGGCGATCTACGCCGAGTTGCAGCGGGTGCCGACCGCTCCCGACCGCTACCTGAACGTGCTCACCTGGGCGGGCTGGTGGCCGGGCATCGTGCTGGCGGCCGGCCTGGCCGGCTACCTCGGGCGGGCCCGGATGGCCCTGGCGCTGGCCTGGTCCGGCGGCATCGCCTGGGGCCTGACGGTGATCGTGCACGTGCTGATCGGCCCCCGGGTGGTGTCGGCCGAGGTGCTGCAGGCCGCCACGCACGGCATCGCCGCCGGTACCTTCGACTTCCCGTCCACCCATGCCGCGGTGGCCGCCGCGCTGGCCACCGCCGCCGGGCCGTACCTGAGCCGGACGCTCCGCGGCGGCTGCTGGGTGCTGGTGGTGTTGGTGGCCGTGGCCGATGTGGTGCTCGGCTACAACCTGCCGTTGGGGGTGTTCGGCGGTGGCTTCCTCGGCTGGGGCACCGGAACCCTGCTGCATCTGGTGCTGGGCGCGCCCGGGCGCGGCACCTCGGACCAGGCCGTGGAACTGGCGCTGCGGCAGGCCGGGCTGGATACCGCCAGCATCACGCCGCGGCGCCGCCGGTTCCTGGACCCGCTGCAGTACGACGTGGTGGACAGCGCCGGGCAGCGGTTGCAGATGAAGGTGGTCCGGCGGCTGCACCGGCTCGCCGGGCCGGGTTACAAGGCACGCCGGATGCTGGCCTCGGTGGAGACCGAACACGTGGCCCGGCTGTCCACCCCCCGGCACGAGGTCGAGCACGAGGCCTACGTCACCCTGCTGGCCGAGCGGGCCGGGGTGGGGACGGTCCCGGTGCTGCTGGCCGGAGAGATCGAGCACGGCCCGCCGTTCCTGATCCGCCGGTGGATCGAGGGGCGCACGCTGGCGTCGATGGACCCACTGGAGGTGGACGACGCGCTGCTCGGCCGGTTGTGGAAGGACGTGGCGGCGCTGGGCGCCGTGCGGATCGCGCACCACGACCTGCGTGCGGAGAACATCCTGGTGGACGACTCCGGGCGGCCGCGGATCATGGACTTCACCTTCAGCCGGGTCGGTGGCCCGAGCGGGCAGACCGCGCAGGATGCTGCCGAGCTGCTGGTGTCCGTCGCCTCGGTGGTGGGCATCGAACGGGCGGTGGCCAGCGCCGCCCAGGCGCTGCCACCGGACACCCTGCGGGAGGCGCTGCCGCATCTGCAGACCCTGGCGCTGCACCACCGGTTCCGCCGGCAGTTCGCCCGCGAGGTGTCGCTGTCCGCGCTGCGCGAGGCGCTGGCCGACACGCTGGGCTGCCCGGTGCCGTCGTTCCGCTCCCCGGTGCGGGCCACCACGCTCGCGCTGCTGATCGCCGGCGGGCTGGCGGTGTACCTGCTGCTGCCCGAGCTGTCCAGCATCGGCGAGGTGAAAGCGGCGATCCAGCGCGCCGACTGGGGTTGGCTGCTGGTCGCGTTCGCCACCGGCATGGGCGCGGTGGTGATCTCCTCGATGACCATCCTCGGCGCGTGCACCGAGCCGCTGCCGGTCGGCAAGACCGTCGCGGTGCAGGTGGCGGCGGCGTTCACCGGGCGGACCACGGCCGGCGCGCTGGGCTTCTACGGCATCAACATGTCGTTCCTGGAACGGCAGGGCCTGCGGCGGGCGCACGCGGTCGGGGTGCTCGTGCTGAACCGGGTCGCGACCGTGGTGGTCGCGGTGCTGTTCACCGTGATCGGGATCGCCGTGATCGGCAACGCGGTGCCGGTCAGCTTCAACATCGGCTGGCAGTGGTGGGTCGGCGCGGCCGGGGTCCTCGCGGTGCTGGCCGGCGTGCTGACCTCAGCGTTCGGCCGGGCCCGGCTGGTGCGGCCGGCGATCCGGATCGGCCGGGAGATGTGGGCGGCCATGCTCCCCGCGTTGCGCAACCGGTGGCGGTTCACCCAGCTGCTGATCGGCGAGGTCGGGTTCATGCTGCTGTCCGCCGCCGGCCTGGCCACCACGCTGGCCGCCTTCCAGCCACGCTTCCCGGTGCTGGCGGTGATGGCGGTGTTCGTGGTCGGTTCCACGCTGGGCCAGCTGCTGCCGACCCCCGGTGGGCTGGGTGCCGTGGAGGGAGCGCTGATCGCCGGGCTGACCGCGGTGGGCATTCAGCCGGCCGACGCCATCGCTGCCGCCCTGACCGCCCGGGTGCTGACCTTCTGGCTGCCAGTGCTGCCGGGAGTGATCACCTTCCGGGTGCTGCAGCACCATGACGTGGTGTGACGTCTCAGGTTCCGAAGCGTGGGTCGATCGCCGGCCCCGTCACCGCCTCTCCGCATGGATCAACATCGGCGGCATGGATGAAACAGGGCGATCTGTGACCGGTGAGGCTGGTGGGACCGACTTCGTGCAGGCCTGCCATGTTGATCCATGCCGGCCCGGGTCAGCCGCCGATGTAGCTCATCTCCACGTGCTGGCCGGTCCGCCGCAAATCCTCGGTCAGCGAACTGCGGACCTCGGAGTACCGGTCGGTGCGGTCCCGCCAGATCGCCGCCATGGCATCGGCCAGCTCGGTATCGCTGCAGCCGGACCGCATCATCGCCCGCAGGTCGTGCCCGGAGCCGGCGAACAGGCAGGTGAACAGCGTGCCCTCGGTGGAGATCCGCACCCGGGTGCACGCCCCGCAGAACGGCGCCGTGACCGAGCTGATCACTCCGATCTCGCCGCCGCCGTCGAGGTATCGCCAGCGGGTGGCCACCTCGCCGGGATACCGCGGCGGGATGGGCTGCAGCGGGAGTTCGGCGTTGATCCGCTCGATCACCTCGGCCGACGGCACCACCTCGGCCATCCGCCAGCCGTTGGTGGTGCCGACGTCCATGTACTCGATGAACCGCAGCACGAACGGGCTGCCATGGAAGTGCCGGGCCAGGTTCACCACGTCGTGGTCGTTCAGCCCCCGCTTGACCACCACGTTGATCTTGATGGGGCCGAGGCCGACCTGGTGCGCGACGTCGATGCCGCGCAACACCCGCGCGACCGGGAAGCGCACGTCGTTCATCGCCTGGAAGGTCGCGTCGTCCAGCGAGTCCAGCGACACCGTCACCCGCTGCAGGCCGGCGTCGCGCAGCGCCTGTGCCTTGGCGGCGAGCGCGGAACCGTTGGTGGTCAGCGCGATGTCCACCGGCTCGCCGGACGGGTCGCGCAGCGCCGCCAGCATGGCGATCAGCTCTTCCAGTCCCTTGCGCAGCAGCGGCTCTCCGCCGGTGAGCCGGATCTTGCGCACGCCGTGCGCGACGCCGATCCGGGCCAGCCGGGTGATCTCCTCGAAGGACAGGATCTGGGTGCGGTCCAGGAACGCGTAGTCCTTGCCGAAGACCTCCTTCGGCATGCAATACACGCAGCGGAAGTTGCACCGGTCGGTGACGGAGATCCGCATGTCGCGCAGCCGCCGGCCGAGCGTGTCGGTGACCGGTCCGGGCGCCGGAGTGCCCGTCACCGGGACCGCCAGGGCCGCGCCGGGTGCCGGATCGCCGGAGGGCCCCGCCTCCTCGCGCTGCGTCATGACATCGAGGGTAGGCGAGCGGACGACATGGCGGGGGGTCACCACCACGGGGGAGGCCGGGCACACCGTTCCCCCCGCGGTGGGATGCGCGGGCCGCACCCGGCGGATTGGCTGGTCGGCATGACCGTTCGAACCCCGACCCCCGTCCCCGTCCCAGCCGCCGCGACCCGGCCCGCCGGTGTCGTCACCGCCATCGGCGTGCTGACCGCGCTGGCCCTGCTGGCGTTCGCTGCGGTCAACATCGCGCTGCTGGCCGGCACCAGCCTCGCCTCCGGCCGCTATCTGCACGCGGCGGCGCAGATGCCGGTGACCCTGGCGGTGGAGAACGTGGTGGCCGCCGCGATCAAGATCATCGGGGCGGCCGCCGCGTTGCTCGCCGTCGCCGGGCGGACTCCCCGGGTGCGTCCCGGGGTGCTGGCGGTGGTGCTCTGGGGTGCCTTCGCCACCATGGCGGTGTACCTGGCCGGCTCGCTGGGCGAGGCGATCGGCATGATCGTCCGTGACGAGCACATCCGCGCGCTGGACGTCGGATACCTGCTGTTCTTCGGGGCGTTGGTGACGGGGTTCGGCGTGCTCGCGGTGTCGCACCGGCGCCGGTATCCGCAGCCCGGCAGGGTGCTGGTGCTGGCCGTGCTGGCACCCCCCGTCGTGCTCGGGCTGCTGCTCCTCGGCATCCCGGCGCTGCTGGGCACGGTGACGGGGTCCTGACCGAACGGGCCCATCCGGCCCATCCTGGTCACGCCCCGGCGCATGGCGGCCGGCCGGATGGTTAACCTCGATGCTGTGTGGCGTTCGCCCCGCGGTCGGCCGGGTCCGGCGCCCGCGCGGGCCATGGGTCGGAGGCGGGAATGGGCAGGATCACCACACGGCGCACGGTCACCCGCCGGGAGATGGACCGGCCACCGGTGTCGGCCCAGGATGTGGTCGTCGTCGAGGAGCCGCTGGAGATCCGGGTCGCCGGCGGGCCGCTGGCGGTCACCATGCGGACTCCCGGTCACGATGTGGAGCTGGCGATCGGCTTTCTGGTGTCCGAAGGCGTGATCACCTCCGGCGACCAGGTGGTCACCGCCCGGTACTGCGCCGGCGCCACCGACGAGGGCGTGAACACCTACAACGTGCTGGACGTCGCGCTTGCCCCGGGCGTGACGCCGCCTGACCCCGGTGTGCAGCGCGCCTTCTACACCACCAGTTCGTGCGGGCTGTGCGGCAAGTCCAGCATCGACACCGTGCGTACCCGCTCGGCCTTCGCCGTCGCGGACGACACCGCCACCGTCTCGGACGAGCTGCTGTCGGATTTCCCGGCGCGGCTGCGCGACCGCCAGCCGGTGTTCGACAAGACCGGCGGGCTGCACGCCGCCGCCCTGTTCGACATGGCCGACGGCGAGCTGCTGGTGGTGCGGGAGGACATCGGACGGCACAACGCGGTCGACAAAGTGGTGGGCTGGGCCGCCGCGGCCGGCCGACTGCCGCTGCGCGGCACCGCCCTGATGGTGTCCGGGCGGGCGAGCTTCGAGCTCACCCAGAAGGCGTTGATGGCGGGAATTCCGCTGCTGGCTGCGGTGTCCGCGCCGTCCTCGCTGGCGGTGGACCTGGCCGCCGAGGCGGGCATGTCACTGGTCGGTTTCCTGCGCGGGCCGTCCATGGTGGTGTACGCCGGCCCGCAGCGCATCGGCACCGGCGTGTCGGCCGGATCGGGTGGTGCCCGCGCCGCAGGGTGACCCGGGTGCGCGGCACGTCGCCACCGACGCGGGCAGATCCCGGGCCACCGACGCGGGCAGATCCCGGATCACCGACGCGGGCAGATCC
>DASSTH010000305.1:0-4583 GCA_035708025.1 Nakamurella sp.
CCCTGCGCCGAGCGCGGTCGCCTTGACCATCGGACCCCAGCACCACCTGGTCTATACCAACCCCGCCTATCGGGCCGCGGCCGGAGACGACCTGCTCGGCCGGCCGATCGGAGAGTCACTCGGCGAACCGGTGCCGCACAGCCATCGCACGTTGTTCGACCACGTCCTGGCCACCGGCGATCCGGTCAGCCTTGTCGAGACGTGGCCGGGGCAGGGGGACGCTCCCCCGGGCCACGTCTCCGACCCCGACGACCGGATCTTCTCCTTCAGCCTGTCCCGGTTCACCCACGAGCGACCCGGCGTGTTGCTGATCGCGGTGGACATCACCGAACAGGTCACCGCGACGCGACGGGCCGACCGGGCGTCGGAGGAGCAGCGGCGCTGGCGCCGCAGGTTCGAGAGCCTGGTGTGGGTGAGTGCTCAGATCGTCTGGGTGGCGGACCCGGCCGGCCGCGTGATCGACTCGAGCGGGGGCTGGGAACAGGTGACAGGGCAGCGTCCGCAGGAGTCTCGCGGGTACGGATGGGCGCAGACTCTTCACAGCGCTGACCGGCAGCCAACCCTTCAATCGTGGCGGAAGGCACGTCGGCAGCACCATCCCTGGCACCACACTTACCGGGTACGGACCCGGGACGGTCAGTACCGGCACTTCGACGTGCAAGCCGCGCCGGTATATGAGGGCGGCGCCCTCGTGGAGTGGGTCGGCACCTGCACCGATGTTGAGCAGCGGTGGCAGGAGCGCCAGCACCGGGAACTGCTCGACCGCGCCGCGGCGGCTGCCGCGGAGCGGACCGAGCTGCACGAGATGTTCGCCGCGCTCACCAAGGTTCTCGTCCCCACGCTCGCTGACGGCTGCGGCGTGCACCTGCTCCGACCTGGTCGATCCGCCTGCAGGCGCCCCGATTATCGCCCGCCGCATCGCTACCGCGTCGCGGGGCGAGATCCGCCGGCAGCCACCGACCGGAGAGGAGCGCTTTTCCCCCGGCAGCCAGTTCGCTCATGCGATCAGGCAGCGCCGCCCGGTGTATCGCACTTTCCCACCGGGACAGCCGCCGACCGAGCTGCTGCCCAAGAGCACCGCCGCCTGGCTGGTCGAGGCGAAGGCGACCAGCGTCGTGCTGATGCCAGTCGTCGTCGACGGAACCGTGGCCGCCGTGGTCACCGCCGCCCGGCGTGGCGACCGTGACCCGATGGGGCCGGACGACATCGCCCTGATGAAGCAGGTTTTCGACCACACCCACGACGCGCTGAGCAGCGCCGCCCAGTACCACCGCACCCAGCAACTGGCCCTGGCCCTCCAGCACAGCCTGCTCGCCGACCCTCCCGAACTCGCCGGCCGGGAGATCATCGCCCGGTACCTGGCCGGCCCCGCCGCAGCAGAGGTCGGCGGCGACTGGTACGACTCGTTCGTCCTGCCTGACGGCGCGGCCGTGCTGGCCATCGGCGATGTGGCCGGCCATGACTTGGCCGCCGCCGCAGGCATGAGCCGACTGCGCAACATGCTGCGGGCCCTGATCGCCGAGCGACTCACCCCCCCTGCGAGATTCTGCGCAGTCTCAACGCCATCATGGAGACGGTGGATCCCGAGGCCACGGCAACCTGTGTCCTGTCGCGCATCGAGGAACCCGTACCAGGCCGATGGCAGTTCCGCTACGCCGTCGCCGGGCACCCGCCGCCCCTGCTGGTCACCTCCCAGGGCGACGGACGCTTCCTGGAAGAGGCCACCAATCCCCTGCTGGGGATCCCGGTCGACCAGCCGTATCGCAGTGCCGTCGAGCCACTGCCGCCCGGCTCCACCCTGCTGCTCTACACCGACGGTCTCATCGAGCATCCCGGCGAGCATTTGGAGACGAGCATGGACCGGCTTCGCCGGCACGCGTCCGCACACGCGCACCGTCCACTGGAGAACTTCTGCGATGACCTCCTGGCCGACATGCCCACCACCGGCACCGACGACATCGCCATGATCGCCATGCGCGTCCAAACATGAGGCCCCCTGTGTGAACGACCGGATCTCCGGGCCTTGGCTTCCAATTCCATCCGCCACTCTGGCGTTCCGCATGCTCAGTCGCCGGCGAGATCCCGGCTCGCGAAGCCGCCGTCGCCGCCGCCCGTCACCTTCGGTGATGCGATCACCGTCGTCGCCCACGGTGCCGACTTCGAGAAGCCATAGCCGGACCTGCGACCAAACGATCAGTGTCAGATTCACCGTCGCTACGTTGAGCGATCTAGGCCATTGAAGGTTGATGTCGGGGGTCGCGGGCGGCCCGGTGTCCTCGACGGCGGCGGCAACCCGGTCCCCTCAGAGGCAATAACGGTAGATGATGCCGATGACAAGCGGGTATGACGCATCCGCCGCATTCATTTCCAGTGCAAGGGATGTTGATTCTCCGTGGACGTAATCAACAGCCAACGGACGATATGCCGAATCACTCGCCCATGGCCTATTTATTCGCGCGACCGTTGCGCCATAATATTGATGAACGACATCGAACCCGCCAGATGGCATCGCGTCCAGGATCAGATCGCCCGGCAAGGAGATCGAGTACCAAAACTGAGGCGGGGCGACGGGGCTGTGAAGTACCGCCAGCAGCGCGATCCCGTCAAAGGCGGTCACCGCCACCATGTCGGTGTCGGAGGCGACGCCAGGGAACACACGTACCCCTGCGCTCAAGGTGTGACCGCAGGCGTCGGCCGCGTCCAGGGCCAGGCGGATTCGGTGCCCGTCCTTAGTCGGAAGCCACACTCCCTCACCGGTGGTCCGACCCCAGACGACGTCCGGGTTTTCCACTCCTTTCAGGTTGTTCGCACGGCCGCCCAGAGCCAGGACCGACGCTATCTCGGCGGAACGCCCGGCGTGCTCGGCCTGCCGCTGCTGATCAAGGTTCGCCATCAGTTCGCCCCCTGTTGCTTCTGCGTGGTTCGCGCGCTCAGGCGGGGCCGAGTTCCCCCCGGATCCCGACCGCCCGACCACCGGACCCGGCAGGGCCGCGCGAGATCACCGGTGGATGGCCGAAGGGGATGCGTCGTCAGGACAGGCCGCAACCAGTGCGCTCCCCCGACCACGATCAGACGACCTCTCCCTCCCCGCGAGACGACGGCCGCTCAACCCACTCGGCACCACCCCATAGTGTCGATACCGACGCCCACGCGCATCCGTAGAGTCACCGATAGGCGTGTCTACACTGTCGGCGGATGCGGCCGGCGGGTCTCGCTAGGCATGCCCCCACCGGTTTCGCGTGTCGGCCGCCTGCCCGGTGGCAGTGATGGAGAGCATGCCCATCGCGGCGGCGAAGGGCAGCAGCCACGCGGCGCCCCCGGCGGCGACCGCGCCGGCGGCCGCGCCGATCCCGGCCGCGAGCAGGGCGAGCCAGAGCGGCAGGGCCACGAACTGGACGTTCTGGGCGTTGCCGATGACGCGCACGTCCTTGGCGATGAAGCCGATGGTGGCGATCCCGGCGAACAGGGCGCCGAAGACCAGGACGGCGTTGATCAGCCGCACGGCGGCGGTCGTCCCGAAGCGGGTGATCGCGTCCTGCGCGAGGGAGACGATCGACGGCACCGGCAGCAGGAGCACCAGGTTGGCCGCGGTGGCGCTCGCGTACGCCCGCACCGACAGCACCTGCAGGTCCAGCGCCAGGATGCCCAGCCCCGCCACCAGCGACGCCTGCACGAAGGTCGCGTAGTAGCCGGGGATGCCGCCGCGGGCCAGCGCCCAGCCCGTCCGGTTGACGACGATGAGGACGCCCATGGCGAACAGGACGCCGTCGGGTGTGCCGTCGGCCTGCAGGGTGATGGAGGAGACCAGCACCGCGCGGCCCGCGAGCTGCGCCCACCAGGGCCACCGCGCCTGGAGCCGCTTGATGTCGCGCAGCCTGCGCTCCGCGTCGGGAAGGTCGAGGTCGCGGTGGACGACCTCCTCCACCATGCGGTAGATCTTCACCGCGCGGTACAGGTCCCGGCTGTCATCGGTGCGGGCGACCTTCATCATGATCTGCGGTTCGCGGTCCGCGGGCGCGTGCTGGACGAAGACCGTCCGGCCGGCGATGGTGAACTCGAACGGGCTGACCCCGTAGGTGGCGGCGACCGCGACGACGGACACCTCGATCGCGCGCGTGTCGGTTCCGGCGGCGAACATCTGCTCGGCGAGGTCGAGGATGAAGTCCATCACCCGCCGCGCCCGCTGGGGCGTGAGGTCGGTCTCCTCGGGCGGAAGTCCCGCGAACCGGCTTCCGGCCAGCAGCCCGACCAGCGCCGGGTCCCGGGGTGGTTCGTCCTCGGTGTCCGGGCGCAGCAGGCGGTGCAGCGCCCTCCGTAGGCGGCCCCTGCCCACCCGGCCCTCCCGTCCGCATCCGGCGTTCCGGCGTCGCGACCTCAGTATCGGGCCCGCCCGCGCTCACCGGGCCGACCCGGAACGAAGATCGCGGTCCGCACACGAGAACATGACCGTCCAATGGGGTACGGCCGGCGCCGGACGCGGGTGCGGTCAGTGGTCGCTGCCGGTGGCCGCGGGCGCCGGGCCGCTCCCGGCCGCCGGGCGGCGGTGCAGGATCGAGACGGTTCCGTCGGGCTGCCGCGCCCCG
>DASSTH010000306.1:0-9260 GCA_035708025.1 Nakamurella sp.
CCTCGGGCAACATCGTGATCGACGGGGTAGACCTGGGCAGGGCGGGTCGCGCGCAGCGAAAGGCGTTGCGGCGCACCATCCAGATGGTCTTCCAGGATCCGTACGCCTCGCTGGATCCGCGGGTGCGGGTGGGCGACGCGCTGGCCGAGGTGCTCTCGGTGCACGGCCTGGCCTCGGGCGCGCAGGCCCGCCGGCGCAGAGTGGCCGAACTGCTGGAGATGGTCGGCCTGCCGGAGTCGGCCGGCACCCGCTATCCGCACGAGCTGTCCGGGGGCCAGCGGCAGCGGATCGGCATCGCCCGGGCGCTGGCCGTGCAGCCGAAGATCCTGGTGCTGGACGAGGCGGTGTCCGCCCTGGACGTGTCGGTGCGCGCCGAGGTGATGAACCTGCTGGCCCGGCTGCGCCGCGAACTGGGCCTGACCTACCTGTTCATCTCGCACGACCTGGGCATGGTCCGGCACATCGCGGACCGCATCGCCGTGATGTACCTCGGCCAGATCGTGGAGATCGGCCCGTGGCAACCGGTCTCGGACCATCCCGGGCACCCGTACACGGTGGCGCTGCAGAGCGCGGTCCCGGTGGCCGACCCGGCCGTGGAGGCCGAACGACCGGCGGTGACGGTGTCCGGGGAGGTACCCGACGCGGCCAAGCCACCGGTCGCGTGCCGGTTCCACCCGAGATGCCCGCTGGCCGAGCAGGTGTGCCGGGAGGTGGAGCCCCGGCTGTTGCCGTTCTCCGACACCACGTCACCGCCGTCGAGCGGTGCGGAGACCTCCGGCCCCGCCGCGGGAACCCCGTCACACCTGGTCGGTTGCCATGTCGCGCAACGCGAACGCCGCGCGGCCGCCGACCTGATCGTCGCGCAGGAGCCACGGTGACCCAGCAGCCCGTACCCGACACCCGGCCGGCGCGCAGATCCGTCCTGTCGCCGGCCGGCGCGGACCTGCTGCCGCGCCTGCGCGGCCTGGCACCCAGCCTGGTGCCGTCCGAGCGGCGGGTGGCCGACAGCATCCTGTCCGACCCGGCACGCGCCGCCCGGCTGACCATCAGCGAGCTGGCGGCCGAGGCGCAGACCTCCGAGACCACGGTGTTGCGGCTGTGCCGGAACCTGGGCGTGCGCGGCTACCGCGACCTGCGGGTGGCGCTGGCCGCCGAGCACGGTCGGGCCGCCGGCCGGTCGGAGGGCGATCACGACGAGGTCGGCTCCGACATCGGCCGCTCGGACAGCCTGGACGACGTGGTGCGCAAGATCATGCACGCCGACGCGGCGGCGGTCACCGAGACGGCCAGGATGCTGGACCGGTCCAGCCTGGCGAAGGTCGTCACCGCCGTGGTGGACGCCCGCCGGGTCGACGTGTTCGGGGTGGGGGCCAGCGCGTTCGTGGCCATGGACCTGCAGCAGAAGCTGCACCGCATCGGGGTGATCAGCTTCAGCTGGCCGGACCAGCACGCCGCGCTCACCGCCGCCGCGCTGCTCCGGCCGGGCGACGTGGCCATCGGCGTCTCACACACCGGCGCCACCCGGGACACGGTGGAGATCGTCCAGCAGGCCAGGGCCAATGGCGCGACCACCGTCGCCATCACCGCGGCACCGCGGTCCCAGCTGGCCGCCGCGGTGGACCTGCGGCTGATCACCGCGTCGCGGGAGACGACGTTCCGGTCGGGGGCGATGGCGTCCCGGATCGCGGCGCTCAGCGTGGTGGACGTGCTGTTCGTGGCCGTCGCCCAGCGCCGGTACGACAGCACGGTCGCGGCGCTGGACGCCACCCGGCGCGCGGTGGCGGTGCGCCGGTTCGCCCGCGGGGAGGGCGGCAGTTGAGCCGGCCGCGCCGAAAACCTGCCCCCGGATCCGGCATCCGGGTCCGCCCGATGTGGGCGGCGCCGGGTGCCGGATGCAGGCTCGCAGGCTCCCGCGGCGATGAAGGAGAGTGATGGCGCAGCAACCGGTCCAGGTGCAGTCCCCCACCGAGCAGGTCAACCCGCGCACGGTGCACATCGACACGGTGGACACCGAGCAGGCGCTGCGGATGCTGCACGCCGAGGACGCCCGGGTGGTGCCGGCCATCGAGCCGGTGCTGCCGGAACTGGCGCGCCTGGTGGACGAGTCCGCCGCCCGGGTGCGCGCCGGTGGCCGGGTGCACTACTTCGGAGCGGGCACCTCCGGGCGGCTGGCGGTGCTGGACGCGGCCGAGCTGATGCCCACCTTCGGCTGGGGCGACGTGGTGGTGGCGCACCATGCGGGCGGGCCGGCGGCGCTGCTGACCGCGGTGGAGAACGCCGAGGACAGTGAGGCGGACGGGGCGCGGGCGGCCGCCGAGGTGGGGCGCGGTGACGTGGCCATCGGGCTGACCGCCTCCGGCCGGACCCCGTATGTCGGGGGCGCGCTGCGGGCCGCCCGGTCGGCGGGTGCGTTCACCGCGCTGATGACGGCCAACCCGCAGCCCGCGCTGGCCGACCTCGCCGACGTGCTGCTGGCCGCGGACACCGGCCCGGAGGCGATCACCGGATCGACCCGGTTGAAGGCCGGGACGGCGGAGAAGTTGATGCTCAACGGGTTCTCCACGGTGCTGATGGTGCGGCTCGGGCGGGTGCACTCCAACCTGATGATCGGCATGCGGGCGACCAACGCGAAGCTGCGCGGCCGGTCGGTGCGGCTGCTGGTGCAGGCCACCGGGGCGTCGCCGGAGGAGTGCGCCGCGGCGCTGCGAGCGGCCGGTGACATCCCGACGGCGCTGCTGATGCTGCTGTCGGGCGCCGACCCGGAGCGGGACGTGGAGCGCTCCCGGCAGGCGCTCGCGCGGGCCGGCGGGGTGGTGCGGGAGGCGCTGGCGCTGCTCCGTTCCGAGTCGTGAGTCCCACGCAGCGCCATGGCGCTGTGTGAGACTCACAACTTGGATGCAGCGGGCGTCCGAGACGACCGGCACCGAACTCCGGAGGGACCGATCATCACCGCCCAGCCCGAGCAGCAGCCGGAGTCGCTGTGGCGGCTGCCCGCGATGCGCGTGCTGGTCGGCTACACCCTGGCCGGCTTCACCGGCTTCTGCGTCACCATCTCCGCCCTGCCCGCCTGGCTGGCCGGCCGCGGCACACCGGCGGCGCTGGCCGGCCTGGTGACCACCGTGCTGCTGGCCGCGACGGTTGGCGTGCAACTGCTGGTGCCGCACCTGGTGCAGCGATTCGGGCTCGGCGCCGTACTGACCGCCGGCCTGGTGGCTCTTGGCGCCCCCTCGCTGCTGCTGCTCATCGACGGCGGGCTGGGCTGGGTGCTGGCGATCTCCGCGGTGCGCGGTGCCGGGTTCGGCTCACTGACCGTGCTGGGCTCCACCATGGCGGCCCGCATCGTGCCGGTCCGGCGGCGCGGCGAGGCGATCGGCATCTACGGCCTGGCGATCGCGCTGCCGAACCTGCTCGCGGTGGCCGGCGGCGTCGCGCTGGTGGCGGCGGACCGCTTCGCCTGGGTGGCGATCCTGGGCGCGGCCCCGCTGCTCGGGCTGGCGGCGGTGCCGTCGCTCGCCCGGCACGCCGGATCCGACCAGGACTCGGTGGACAGCGCCGATCCGGCAGCCGAGGCAGCGCCCGCCGGCACCGCGCGGCGTTCGCGTCGCGCCGCCGGAGTGGCCGCCATCGCGCCCTCGGTGGTGCTGCTGGTGATCACGCTGGCCGGCGGCGGGTTCACCACCTACCTGCCGATCGCCCGCCCGGACGGTGCGCTGGCCACGGTCGGGCTACTGGTGTGGGGCGTCACCGCGGCGCTGGCCCGGTGGCGGGCCGGCATGCTCGCCGACCGGGTCGGCACCGCGCGCCTGCTGCCCGGCTCCTCGGTGGTGACGGTGGCCGGCATGGCGGTGGTGGTGCTCGGACTGCTCGCCGGTGACGGGGCCAGCTGGGTGTTGACGCTGGTGGGGTCGGCGGTGCTCGGCACGGGGTACGGCGCCGCACAGAACCTGACCCTGGTGGCGGCGTTCGCCCGGGCCCGGCAGCGGGAGACCGCCACGGTCAGCTCGGTGTGGAACGTCGGCTTCGACACCGGCACGGCGCTCGGGGCCGCGCTGGTCGGCGGGCTGACCGCGGCGATCGACGTGCCCGGAGCGCTGGCGGTGACGGCGGTGCTGGTGGCGGCCAGCCTCCCGCTGGCGGTCAGCAGCGGCCGGCCGGTGGCGCTTCCTCCTCCGCCGGGCGCGGCCCCCCGCCCGGCGGAGTTGTGAGTGTCAGGCGGCGCCATAGCGCTGCGTGGGGCACACGACCTGATCGGGGGGAGGCCGGCACACGACCTGATTGGGGGGAGGGCCGGCACACGACCTGATTGGGGGGAAGGCCGAGGAGGATGGCGAGCATGAGCAGCTACCCACCGACCGGGCTGCGGCGGTTCGCCTACAAGGCGCCGGTCTGGCTGTACCGGGCCAACCTCGGGTTCCTGTTCGGCCACCGGTACGTCCAGGTCGTCACCACCGGGCGGAAGTCGGGGCGGGACCGGGACACCGTGCTGGAAGTCGTCGAGTACCACGCGCGGGCCGGGAAGCTGGTGGTCATCTCGGGGTGGGGCGGACGCACCGACTGGTACCGCAACCTGAAGGCCGGGCCTGCCCTGGTGCTGCGACTGGGCACCCGGCGATTCCCGTCACCGCCACACCGGTTCCTGGACACCGGACAGACCGCCATGATGCTGGACCGGTACCGGCGGGCGCACCCCTGGGCGTGGCGGCTGCTGGCACGGGGATACGAAGTGGACCGGGTGCCCACCGCCGACCAACTCGACCGGGCGGCCGCGCAGGTGCGCGGGGTGGTCTTCGACCTCCCACCCCGCGGGTAGCGACACCCGGGCCTCAACGATTCGGCGGCCCGACCACGTTCCAGGGCCATGGAGTGCGCATGACGGCTCGCGCGGAGCACCTCGGCTTCGAGGAGTACCTGGCCACGCACGGCGCGGCGTTGCAGCGGTACGCCTATGTGCTGACCGCCGACGCCGCGGCCGCCGAGGACCTGGTGCAGACGGCGCTGGTGCAGGCGTGCCGGCGCTGGCGGCGGATCCGGGCCATGGCGGCGCCACACGCCTACGTCCGGCGGATCGTCACCCACAGCTACGTGGACCAGCGCCGGCGACGCGCCGCCTCCGAGCGGCCGATGGCCGAGCTTCCCGATGCGCCCGACCCGGCCGACCACGCGGCACGAAGCGCCGACCTGGACGCGATCGTCCGCGCGCTGGACTGCCTGACCGGCCAGCAACGCGCGGTCGTGGTGCTGCGGCACTACCTGGACATGCCCGACGACGAGATCGCCGCCGAACTCGGCTGTTCCGAGTCGACCGTGCGGTCCCACGCCAGCCGAGCCATCCACCGGCTGCGCGCCCAGTTGAGCTATCCCGACCTGGAGGTCCGCCATGAACGATGACCTGGAAGCGAGGTTGCCGCAGGCATTGCGGCGTCTGGACCGGCGGGCACCGACCGGACCGCTGGACCCGGCCCGGGTCCGTCGTACGGTGCGCCGCCGGCGGACCATGATCGCCTCGCCGGTCGCCGCGGTACTGGCGGTCGCAGCGATCCTGGCAACGGTGGCCTTGACCCAGCCGCGCGGCGCGGGCGTCGCCACGCCGCCGGCCGGTTCGGCGTGCCAGCCGCTGATCACCGGCGCGCCGCCGCCGGAGTGGGCCCGGGACGGGTTCTCCGGCGACTCCTTCCCACCGTTCGCCTACAGCAGCAGCGGTGACGTGCTGGCGTACGTGTTCGGCGATCCGCTGTCCGCTCCGCCGGCGGCCGATCACAACAACAAGATCCTCTGGGTGGTGCGGCCGGGGGCGGCGCCCTTCACGGCGGTGACCGCGCGGTTGGAAGGCACCGATCGGACCATCACGCTGCAGGTTCCGGCCGGGCCGTCGATCGTGGACGTGCCGGCACCCGGGTGCTGGCAGCTCGACCTGCGGTCCGGCGACCGGCACGACCGGATCGCGCTGCGCTGGGTGAGTCCCTGACGCCGCGCCGCTCCGCCCGTCCCCTCCCCGGATTTGAGCGACACGCCCTTGTCCCGCGCGCGGCCGGCCGTGCGGCGTGCAGTCAGGAGCCGGGCGTACCACCGAGCGCGGCGCGCAGGAAGTGCACCTGGGCCAGCAGCAGGTTCTCCGCGATGTCCTCCGCCGAGGCCATGTGCGTCACCCCGGTCAGCGGCAGCACCTGGTGCGGCCGGCCGGCCGCCAGCAGCGCGGCGGACAGCCGCAGGGTGTGCGCCACCACCACGTTGTCGTCCACCATGCCGTGGATGATCAGCAACGGGCGGGTCAACCGGGAGGCGCGGTCGATCAGCGAGTTGCGCCGGTACACCTCAGGCTGCTCGGCCGGGTGCCCGAGATACCGTTCGGTGTAATAGGTGTCGTACAGCGACCAATCGGTGACGGGGGCACCGGCGACCGCGGCGTGGAACACGTCCGGCCGATCCAGCACCGCCAGCGCCGACAGGTATCCGCCGTAGGACCAGCCCATGATGCCGACCCGGCCGGTGTCCAGGTCGTCGGGGTAGCGCTCGGCGACCCCGGCCAGCGCGTCCACTTGGTCGGCCAGCGTCACCGAGGCGAGCTCGTCGCGCACCGTGCGCTCCCAGGCCGGGCCGCGGCCGGGCGTGCCCCGCCCGTCGGCCACCACCACCGCGAACCCCTGGTCGGCCAGCCACTGTGCTTGCAGGAACATCCGGGAGCTGGCCCGCACCAGCTGGGCATGCGGCCCGCCGTAGGGCGCCATCAGCACCGGCAGCCGCGCCGACCCCCGCCGATGGCTGCGCGGGAACAGCACGGCCGCCCGCAGCTCCCGGGCGCCCACCGTCAGCATCGTCACCGTCGGGGTGAAGCCCGGGCTCTCCGCCACCCGGCGCAGCCGGCCCACCTCCCGGCCGCCGGACAGCACCGTCACCGCGGACCCCTCGAGGTCCAGCCGGCTGCTCAGTACCGCGGCCGTGCCGCCGCCGACGGCGCCGGTGTGCACACCCGAACCCCGTGACAGCGCGGTGATCTGGCCGTCGTAGCCGGCCCGGACCAGCTGCTGCTCGGTCGGTTCGGTACTGATCGTGGCGAGCACGCCGTCGGCGGTCACCGACAGCACCTCGCGCACCTGCATGCCGGCCGGGGTGACGGCACTCCCGCCGACCGCGAGCCGGCGGGTGCCGGCGCCGTCGGCGGTACCGGCGTCGTCGACGCACGTCACCAGCCGCCCGTCCGGGGACAGCGCCGGCACGCCCGGCACCAGGTCCACCCAGACCGGGTCGGACGGTTCGGCCAGCAGGCTCGTCACCGGCGCCGCGCCGTCCAGGTGCACCCGCAGCACCTGGCCGCGCCGCTGGTCCCGGCTCATCACCTGGATCACCGCGCCCCCGGCGGTCCAGGACACCCGGGTGAGGTACGGGAAGGCTGTGTCGTCCCACGGGATCTGCGCGCGGGTGCCGTCCAGCCGCAGGTGCCACAGCTGCACGCTCGCGTCCGCCGTGCCCGCCGCCGGGTAGCGGTGCGGCACCGGCTCGGCGGCCGGGTTCGCCGGGTCGGCCATATACCACACGCCCACCGGGGAGTTGTCGTAGCGCTCGGCCAGCACCGATTCCCCGTCCGGCGCCCACCAGAACCCGCGGTACCGGTCCATCTCCTCGGCCGCCACGAACTCCGCCTGGCCCCAGACGATCTCGTCACCGTCCGGCTCGGCCAACGTCCGGTCGGCGGTCCCGTCCAGTTCGGTGACCCGCAGCGAACCGGCCGTGGCGTAGCCGATCCGCCGCCCGGTGGGGTCGATGCGCGGGTCGATCGCCGTTCCCGTGGTGGGCACCCGGGAGGTCCGCCCGGTCGCCAGGTCGCACGCCCATACCCCGCCGGATAGCGCGAACGCCGCGGTGCGGCCGGACTCGTCGACGGTGTAGCCGACGATGCCGGCGCCGGATTCCCTGGCCCGTTCCCGGCGGGACCGCTCCTCGGGCGACAGGTCCTCCCCGGCGCCGCCGAGCAGGTCCGCCGGGTCGACCAGCAGCCGCTCGGTCGCGGTGTCCACGTCGAACGACCACAGGCAGCCGATCCGGCTGGTGCCGGTGGGGGTGCGCACGAACAGCACCCGGGACCCGTCACCGGTGACGGTGATGTTTCGCGGCTCGCCCAGCGTGAAGCGCAACGTGCGGGCGGAGAGCCGCGGGAAGGACACCGGCGGCTCGGCGCCGACAGGGGTCGGTGACGGCGGCTCGGCGCCGGCGGTGATCGGTGACGGCGAGTCGGCGGATTCCGGCGCAGCAGGTGACGGTGTGTCGTTCACCGCCCGATCCTTCCACGACCGGCCCGACGGTCCCCTTCCCCGAGTCGTGAGTCCCACGCAGCGCTATGGCGCTGCCTGGCCCTCACGACTCGGGGAGGGGAAGGGAGCCGGCGGGGCGGCCTCGTCGCGCAGGTAAGTGGCGACCGTGCGGACCGCGGTGAACCCGACCGACTCGTACAGCGCGCCGGCGCCGGTGGGATTGGCCGAATCGACCGTCAGGTCCACCTTGTCGTAATCCCCGGTCTGCGCGGCGGCCCGCAGGCACTCCACCAGACAGGCCCGGGCGAGTCCCTGCCCGCGGGCCGACCGTCGGGTACCGACCTGCCCGACGTACAGCTCGCGGTCCACCCACTGGTAGGTGAGCACATAGGCGAGCACCTGCCCGTCCGGCCCCAGGCACGCCGTCGAGGTGCCGGGCCGGAAGCTGCGCGAGGTCATCCAGTGGTCCCACGCCTGTGCGGTCTGGGCGGCGGATCCCCAGTGGTCGGCGAACGCCTCGTTGTGCGCCTGCCGCACCGCCTCCTGCCACTGCGCGCGATAGGCCTGCACCCGGGCGTCCGCGGGGCCGAGCGGCTCCCCGGGCAGCGGGCGCTCCATGTCGGTGAAGTACCGCGCGACCTGGTAGCCGCGGCGCTCCAGCAGCGGCCGCACCGGGTCGCCCTCCAGCCGGCCGGGGGCGCGCATCCGCAGCGGGGCTCCCGGGTGCCGCTCGGTGGCCAGCTCCCGCGCTCGGACCTCCATCAGCTCCATCAGCCGGCTGCCGATGCCCTGGCCGCGCCGGTCAAGGTGCACGCCGCCGTCCAGATGCACCTGGCACCAGCGGCCGTCCAGCAGCTCGTCGCTGACCCGCAGCTGCCCGAACGCGATCAGGTCCGCACCGTCCCACACCGCCCAGCTGTCCCGCCGGGCATCGAAGCCGGTCTCGGTGAGTTCCTCGGCCAGGTCCTCGGCGGAGTAGAACTCCTCGGTGCCGTCGGCGGTGGCCAGCAGGTT
>DASSTH010000307.1:0-2087 GCA_035708025.1 Nakamurella sp.
GCGAGGGCCGCGAACGGCACCGTCGCCCGCTTCGTCACCCGGTACGGCTGCATACCCTCCGGCCGCACCTCGAGGTCGAATTCCAGCCGGGGCTTCTCGTTCACGTAGACGCCGGTGTCCCGCACCGATCGGATGACCAGCACCGCCGGAATGGTGGGCGGCTCCCCGACCGTCGCCGTGGCCGCGGCCCCGAGGCCGTACATCGCCAACCCGATCACCGCCAGCGCGGTCGGTGGGATGCCCGCGACCAGGGGCAGCCAGTGCCAGGTGGCGTGGCCCGCATCGAACCCGAGCTGGAAGTACCCGACCGCCATGGCGGACAGCCCGCAGGCCAGGTTGATCCCGGCCAGCACCAGCATCGAGATCAGCGGGTGCGGGTCCGCCGATGTGGCATCCGGGGCGGCGCCGGCGGGGCCATCGGTCATCGCGGCGGGATGGCCGGCCGCAGCGGGGAAGCCGGCCACCGCAGCGGGAAGGTCGGCCCCCTGGGCGGGAAGGCCGGCCAGTTCTGCCGCCGCCCGGTCGGCACCCCGGATCCGGTTGAGCCGCTTCGCGTAGGCCCGGGCCAGCCCCGCGCACACGACCCAGAGGGCACCGACGCCGGCCAGCGGCAGGGCGGAGATCACCAGCCCGGCGACCAGCTGAACCAGGCCGAGCACGGCGAGCACGATCGCGACCATTCGGGCAGGTTAACAGCAAGTGGCGCATCTCGGGCACCGCTCCGCCGGTTCAGCGCACGTAGCGGCCGGCGGGCCGGAATTCCGGCACGGCATCCCAGCTGGTCGAGTTCCGTTGCATGGCAGGCATGATCACCGCGCGACGGCGCAGGCTGTCCGCCACCACGGCGGAGATGGCCGGCAGGTCGAACGTGCGGCGGATGCGCTCGTGCAACCCGTCCCGCACCGCGCGGTACCCGGGATCGCCTGCCAGATCGCGGGTCTCGCCGGGATCGGTGACGACGTCGAACAGTTGCTCGTCGTGCCCGTCGATCAGCGTGTACTTGTACCGGCCGTTGCGCACCAGATAGCCGCTGGCGTGCACCTTCTCCACGTGGTACTCGCTGAACACCTCCCGCCCGGGATCCCCGTCACCGCCGGTCCCGTCACCGATGCCGCCGGGGCCCGCGCTCTCGTCGCGGACGGAAGCTGCCCGGCCCAGCAGCGGCAGCAGGCTGCCACCGTCCATCCGGGCCTGGCCGGAGGCCGGCACGCCGGCCAGATCCAGCAGGGTGGGCGCCAGGTCGATCAGCGATACCGGTTGCCGCACCACGCTTCCGGCGTGCGCTCCGGAGCCGAACGCCATCACCAGCGGCACCCGGGAAGACCATTCGTAGAAGCAGCGCTTCTGCACCATGCCGCGCTCGCCGAGCATGTCGCCGTGGTCGCTGGTGACGATGACCACGGTGTCACGCAGTTGGCCGGTGCCATCCAGCGCGTCCAGGATCTGGCCGAGCTTGGCATCGACGTAGCTGACCAGCGCGTAGTAGGACCGGCGCAGCGCGCGCATCGCCTCCGGGTCGGCCAGATCCACCTCGGCGCAGGAGTGCGCGGCGTCCAGCCAGTCGTCGAAGACGGTTCGCGGCCAGCCGCCGGGAGGAGGCGGTGACGGCAGGTCGATCGGGGCGTCGCGATACCGGTCCCAGTACTCCTGGGTGACCTGGAACGGGTCGTGCGGATGGTGTAGCGACGCCACCAAGAAGTACGGGTCGTCAGCCGCCGTGCGCGCCCGCTCGCGGATGAAATCCACCGCGTGGTAGGTGGTCTCCTCGTCGTAGGACAGGAACTTGGTCCACGGCCTGACCCCGACCTGCGGCGGCACGTACTGGTGCGCGTGGCCGCCGGCCGGGAAGCGGCCTTGGTCGTCCGGGAGCGGGAGCCAGTCGAACCCGGCCGGGAAGATGTCCGGGTTGAGCCGGCGGTCGAAGCCGTGCAACTGGTCGGGGCCGACGAAGTGCATCTTGCCCGCGGCCGCGGTGGCGTACCCGGCGCCGGTCAGGTAGTGCGCCACCGTCGGTACGTCGGCGGGGAACAACGCGGCGTTGTCGAAGCAGCCGAAGGACGACGCGTACCGTCCGGTGAGCATGGCGG
>DASSTH010000308.1:0-3518 GCA_035708025.1 Nakamurella sp.
CGTTGATCCGGATGAACTGCAGGTCGCGGCCGATGTGCAGCTCGATGGTGCGCGAGGTCTGTTCGCCGTCCCAGCGGGCGATGGTCTCGTCGATGATCCCGGTCAGCGCGCGGGCGTGATTGGCAGCCAGGTACCCGGCAGCGTCCGCCACCCAGGAGTCCACCTTGGCGGCCGTCTCCGGATCGTTGGCCAGCCGCCGACCGAAGGACATCAGTCCGTCCCGCAGCGACATGCGCAGCGGTGACGAGGGATCGTCGGCGGACTCCAACAGGGTCTGCTTGATCGTCGCCCACGCACCGGCCGCCAGCTGCCGCACCTGAGCGTTGTCCAGGATGCGTTCCTTGACCGCATCCGCCCTGGCCATCGTGGTGGGATCGGTCTGCAGGTCGTGCGCGAACTCGGCCAGGAACCGGTCCAGCGCCTTGCGCAGTTCGTGATGCGGATCCATCTTGACCGCCAGCGCGAACGCCTCCACCTCCCGGTAGATCCGGTCGGCCACGATGGTGTCCACGAACCGGGGCGACCAGCTGGGCGCGCGCTGGGAGACCACCCGGGACACCGTGGTGTAGTTGTCCCGGATCCAGGCATGGCAGCGGTCGACGATGAAGTCCACCAGCGGATGATGGTCGCCCCTGGCGAAAACCTCTGCGGCGATCCGGCCGAGCGGCGGTCCCATCGGGGTCTCGCTGATCTTCCGGCGGGCCATTCCGGCCAGCAATTCGGCGACTTGGTCGTCCTGCAGCACCGTCGCCAGTCCGCGCACGGCCGTGGCCACCTCGGCCGTCACGCGCTCGGCGTTGCGCCGCTCCGCCAGGAAGCCCCCGATCCGGCCCGCCACCGAGAACCGGGCCAACTTCTCCCGCACCACCTGCTCGGACAGGAAGTTGCTGGCCACGAAGTCCGACAGCGCCGATCCGATGGTGTCCTTGCGGGTCGGGATGATCGCGGTGTGTGGGATGGGCAGGCCCATTGGGCGGCGGAACAGGGCGGTGACGGCGAACCAGTCGGCCAGCGCACCCACCATGCCGGCCTCCGCGGCCGCGCGCACATAGCCCAGCGCGGGGTACCGGTCCTGCAGTAACCAGCAGATCACGAAGATCACCGCCATGCCGGCCAGCAGGGACGTGGCGAACAGCTTCATCCGGACCAGCCGGCGCCGGCGTTCGACGTCGGCGGGTCCGGGTTGCCCTAGGGGCACTCCGCCGCGCGGGACGGGCCCCGGCGCCGCGGGCACGGCCCGACCGGCTGGCCCCGGCGTCGGTGACGGCGGCGTGCGCGCGGCCTGGTCGGCCGGTGGCGGCTGGGGCATGCTCATCCGGCCATTGTCACCGGAGCCCGACCGGGGCCGGCGACCTCGGCCTGGTCCGGGCGATGTGCTGGGCGGCGCCCGGCCGGCGTCGGGCGACCCCGGCCCGGCCGAAGTCGGCTAACAGTGTTAGCCTCGATGGCATGATGTTGGCATCGCCCCGGACCGTGCGAACCGTCGACACCCTCGGCCGTTGGCTGTTGCGGCTGGCCGCCCTCACTGCGGTGGTCGCCGCGGTCGGCAGCGTGCCGTCGGTGCGGGAGGCGGGTGCCCAGTCCGTCGTGGTCGAACTGTGGCGGCTGTACGGATTGCTGGTGTTCGCCGGGCTGTTCCTGGTCCTGTCCGGCAGACCACGCGGCAATCGCGTGCTGTGGGCGATCACCATGGCAAGCAAGGCGGCGTTGGCGGTGACGGGGATCGTGTTGTTACTGAACGACTCCCGAGGTCCCGTCGTCGGCGCGACCGACCTGGTGCTGTGGGACGGCGTGCTCACGCTGCTGCTGGTGGCCGCATTCTGCTGCTGCCGTGGGTGGGCCCGGTCCGCCGAGTCGCCTGGCCGAGGGGTGCCGGTCCGGTGAGCCGGCGTGAGGAGATCGTGGATGCCGCACAGGGTTTGCTGGAGAGGGAGGGCCCGGAGGCGTTGACGATGCGACGGGTGGCCGCCGTCCTGGGCATCAAGGCGCCGTCGCTGTACAAGCAGATCACCGGGAAGGCGGAGTTGGAGGCCGCGCTCCAGGCCCGGGCGCTGCAGCAGCAGGCGACGGCGTTCGCCGAGGCGAGCGACCTTTCCGAGATGGCCGCCGCCTACCGGAGGTGGGCGCTGGACCATCCTCAGCTGTACCAACTGCTCACCCGGCGCCCGCTGGACCGGACGCTGGTTGCCGCCGAACTCGAGGCCGCGGCCGCGGCACCGCTGCTCTCGGTGTGCCACAACGACATCGACCGGGCACGGGCGCTGTGGGGTGTGGCCCACGGCCTGGTCGACCTGGAGTTAGCCCGCCGGTTTCCTGCGGACGCCGACATCGACCGGGTGTGGTCGGTGGCCATCGCCGCGTTCAGCGCCGGCGCCGCCGACCACGGATAAGGACGGGCGGTGGCGCGCCTCGCCCACCTACCCTGGGCCGGTGGTTGCATTCCGGCTCAGCCCCGAGGTGTTGGGTCAGACCCGGTTCGCGTTCTCGCCGCTCGCGGAGGCCGGCTCGGCGCTGCACCTGCTGGCGGTACCGCACGTCGGCAGCGTGCACCAGGGCTGGATCGATCGGGCTCGGCGGGCCACCGCCGATCTCGACATGGATCTGTTGACCTCCCTGGTGAACAGTTGCACCTGGTTGCCGAGCTTCCTCTACCAGCCGGCGACCAGCCCGGACACCGGATTCGACACCCAGCTGTCGCTGCTGGAACAGGCTGGCATCGACCGGGTTTCGGCCGACCTGCAGGAGGTCTGGTCGGGCCGGGAGATGCCCCCGCGGCTGGCCGGGCTGATCGCGCGTGGCCAGGCCGGGCTGGGCGAGATCATTGAGGCGCTGTGGAGCTTCTGGCGGGCCGCGATCGAACCGCATTGGCCGCGGATCTGCGCCGTACTGGAGGACGACGTCGCCCACCGCGCCGGACGGGTCGTCACCGGCGGCCTGTATGAACTGCTGGACGACCTGCATCCGGAGACGTCGGTGGACGGCGACCTGCTCCGCGTGCACAAGCCGCATCATGCGGACCTTACGTACGGCGGCACGCACCTGGTGCTGATCCCGTCGGTGTTCACCTATCCGGCGCTGGTGATCGACCACGACGATCGGGGCGCCCTGAGCCTGGTGTACGGGGCCCGCGGCGTCGCCCGCACCTGGGAACAGATGCAGCAGCCCAGCACGGCGCCGGAGGACCATCTGTCGGGCCTGCTCGGCCGCACCCGGGCGGCGATCCTCGCCCGGCTGGCCGTGCCGATGACCACCACGGAGTTGGCCGTCGACCTTGACCAGAGCCTGGGCGCCGTGTCCGAACATCTGACCCGGCTGCGGGCGGCGGGCCTGCTGACCAGCTGGCGCAAGGGCCGCCGCGTGTACTACCGGCAGACACCCCTGGCCACCACGCTGGTGCAGGCCGGCGTGATCGACGGCGATCGAGGCGTCGGCTGACGGCCCGCGGGCTCTTACCCGGACCGCCGAAAACGGCGACCAGAGCCTCTGAACGATTCGGCCCACGACGAATCGTTGGCCCG
>DASSTH010000309.1:0-5782 GCA_035708025.1 Nakamurella sp.
GTGCAGCGCCAGACCCAAGCACGTGCCGCCAGCGAAAACGCCCCCAGCCGTGCGGCCAGGGGCGATTATGCGACCAAGATCGACTTGCTCGGTTCCATCGAATCGGTCGATGTTTCGAGTAAGCCGTCATGGTGGAGCTGAGGGGAATCGAACCCCTGACCTCTTCGATGCGAACGAAGCGCGCTACCAACTGCGCTACAGCCCCGGATCGCCGATCACTCGGCGGACCGGTGACAAGGATAGCAGTCGCGGAGGGGCCGGCCGTGCCCCGAAACCGGACCGCCGGTGCCCGGGGAAGCGCACGGACCCGCTCCCCTTCGGGAGAGCGGACCGGTACGGATCAAAGGGTCGCCGGGCGTCACCCAGCCCGGAAGGCGTCCCCCACCAGCAACGGCACCGCGGAGGACGCTCCGAACTCCGCAGCCACGGCGATCTCCGCCCCGAAGCCGTCCGCGGCCAGCTCCCGGCCGGACGCGCACTCGGCCAGGGAGGCGCGCAGGTTGGCCAGTACCGGCCGGAACGCCGCGGCCGCCGCGGCCGCCTCGGGCGACAGTCCCGTCACCCCCGCGTCGGCCAGTGCCGCGATCACCGCGCCCGCCCCCCACAGGTCCTCCACCGCCGGGCGTAGCAGGTCGCCGGGCCAGCGTTCCCCGGCGGCCACCACGGCGATGGGTGCCGATCCGACGGTCCGCCGGATCCACCGGGCCACGGCGGGCGCGTTGCGGAAGCAGGCCGCCACCACCGGCACCGCGCCGCCCAGCGCCCGGCAGATGGCCGACCCGTTCGGTGACGGCAGCACCAGCTTTCCGGCCCGGGCCAGCGGTCCGCCCGGCGCCGCCTGCCGGATGGACAGCGGCGACAGGCTCACCCCGGACGACCCCGCCTCCCGCCGGCCGACCGCCAGCACGGCGCCCTTGGACGCGGCGAAGGCCGCGGCGCTGGCGTCCCGGAACCGATACGGGTACACCGAGATCCCGGCGTCCACCGCGACCGACACCGTGGTGCTGAAGGACAGCACGTCGACCACCACGATCACCCCGGCGCCCTCGCCGATCGCCACCGCCCCGGGAAGGCCCCATTCGAACCTGACCGTCGAGCGGGACTGCCGGTACGGCTCGGCGCTGGCGGACAGCGCCGGATTGGCGCGGCCCGCCCCGGCGGCGTCCCGCGGCCCGCTGACGGAGCCACCGGCGCTCGGGGCGCGGTTGGGGCCTGCCACTACTGCGGCCTCATTCGCCCGCGGCGCGGCGGTAGGTCACCGGTCGGTAGTACTCGAGATCGTCGAACGCCGGATCGTCGTCATCCAGGTCGACCACCACGCCGGGGCCATAGTGCGCCGGGGGCACCGACGCGGCTGATGGCCTGGCATGGGAGACGACGCGATACCCGTCGGTGGCATCGTCATCGGTGACGGGTCGCGGCAGCCCGCCGGTGCGGTGTGCTCGCACCTGCTCGGCCACACTTGCCCGGTACACCGGGCGGATCTGCCGGGCCCGGTCCAGGCGCGCCGCGCGCCGTTGCCGGATCGACTCCTCGATGCGGACCTGCCGGCGCAGGTAGGCCAGGTACAGCGCCAACAGCACCGCCGCCACCGCGGCACCGGCCCAGGCCACCATGATCCCCAGCACCCCGAGCACGGCGCACACCGCCGCGATCGCCAGCAGTGCCATGGCGATGCGCCGGCGCCTGCGGTACCGGTAGGCCCGAGCCTGCTCGGCCGCCTCGGGGTCGAACCCGCCGCGGCCGGGCCGCAGCGGCACCGGCCGCAACCGTTCGTCGTCACGCCACTCCGGATCCGGTCCGGCGATCCGATCGCGCCCTGGCTGCGAGGCCCGAGAACGCGGGACGTCGATGCGGCGCGGTTCGGTGTAGCGGGATTCGGCGTGCCGCGAATCGGAGTAGCCCGGCTCGGGGTAGCGGGACTCGGGGTAGTCGTGCTCGGCGTAGGCAGGTTCTGCCACTCGCCTTGACCTCACGGGCACTCCGCCCACCCGCCGGGACGCCTGATCGTCCCACTCGTCGCCGCGCCGGGCCCGAGGGTCGGCCGTCCACTCCTCGTCGCGCCGGGTTGGGTGCTCGGCAGTTCGCTCGTGGCCACGCCGTGCGTGATGCCTAATGGCCGACTCCTCACCGCGGGACGGCCGCTCGGCCGCCCACTCCTCGCGGCGCCGAGAGGGGTGCTCGGCGGTCCACTCGTCGGCGGCATCGTGAACCGTCGGTTCGGCACCGGACTGCCACTGGTCGGAGTCTTCGTCGTCTCGCAGGTCCATGGGCCCGTCATCGTCACGGTCCGTGCCCTCGGGATCGTCACCGCCGTCGACATCGTCACCGCTCAGTGCGTCGTCACCGGCCTCGGCGACTTCCTCGCGTTCGGTGTCCCAGCCGTCGGACTCCCAGTCGTCCTGGTCCCAGTGTTCTTCCGGCTCGGGCAGGTCGTCGTCCGCAAGCTCCGGGTCGGCCTCCACCGCGGTACGGCTCATCACCGGGCGGCGGCGCAGGGACGCGGACGCGCGGCGCAGCACGCGGAACCCGGCGCTACCCTCGTCGCTCTCCGGAACGTGCTCGCGGCGCCGAGCCACCATCGGCACCAGCACCACCAGCCAGGCGGCCACCAGTCCGACCACGATCAGCGACGTCGGCAACGGCGGCATCACGGTCCCCTTCCGGCCGGTCGAACTCGGTGTGCGGCAGCGCCCCCGGTGCGGGGGTACACGGCGGCTGTTCGATCACGCTAGTCACAGCAGCCTCAATAGCCCCGTAGGACACGCTCGGTTTGCCGTTGACTGCACCGCTCGCTGCAGAAAATGGCCCCAATCCGCGGCGAGCGGTTCAGTGAACGCGTGGTGGGGGGCGCTTCGAGGGGCGCGGTGCGTGTGGGGCAAAGCGGGCCACTGCGAGCGGTTCTGTGAACGTGGGGCGAGGCGTTCCATGGCGCGCCGCAGCGCCCCAGATTCACCGCTCCCGGTACGCCCGCAGCAGCGCCACCGCGGCGTCCGGCCCGGCCGGCAGCTCCTCCACCGTCAGGGCGTAGAGCAGGTGATCGCGCCACGCCCCGGCGATATCCAGGTACCCGCGCAACAGCCCCTCCTGGCGAAACCCCAGGTGCTCCACCACGGCCCGGCTCGCCGCATTGGCAGGGTCAATGGTCGCCTCGACCCGATGCAGGCCCACCGGCCCCAACCCGTGGGCCACCCCGAGCGCCACCGCCACCGTCGCCACGCCGCGGCCGTGCAGCCGGGAGTCGACCCAGTACCCGACCCAGCCCGAGCGCAGCGCACCCCGCTGGATGCCGCCCAGCGTCACCTGCCCGGCGAACTCGCCACCCACGGTGATGGCGAACGGCAACGCCTCCCCGCGTCGCGCCGCCGCCGCCAGCATGGACCGCTGGGACCGCCACATCACCGGGGAATGCCGGTCGGCCCAGCTCAGCTCGCTGGTGGCGTCCCACCGGGCGATCAATGACTCGTCGCGCAGCCGGATCGCCCGCCAGGCAGCCCCGTCGCCGCGTCGCAACGGCCGCAGGACCACGTCTCCGGCACCGGATGGCAGCGGGCCCAGTTGCACCGGCCAGCCCGGATGCCGGCCACCCCGCGGACCGGTGGGCGGTCCGGTCAGCACACCGCCGGATTCGACCATGGCGACCGATTATTCGCCGGACGCGGGACCCTGGCTCCCGGTCATGCCCGCTGCGCCAGGAACGACACCGCGACCTCGGTCCCGACCGGCACCGAGGTGGTGTCCTCGTCGATCAGCACCAGGCAGTTCGCCTCCGCCAACGACGCCAGCAGGTGGGTGCCGCCGCCGCCCAGGATGTGCACCAGGTAGTCATCGTCGTCGTCGCGCATCAGCTGCCCGCGCAGGAACTGCCGGCGCCCCGCCGGAGAGGTGATGGGCGCAAGCGTGCGGGCCGTCACGGTCCGGCGATAGGGATTGCGCCGCCCCAGCATCAGCCGGATCACCGGCCGGACGATCACCTCGAACACCACCAGCGCCGACACCGGGTTGGCGGGCAGCAGGAAGGTCGGCACCCGGTCGGCGCCCAGCAAGCCGAAGCCCTGCGAGGAGCCCGGCTGCATCGCCACCCGGGTGGTGTCCAGGTCGCCCAGGTCGGCCAGCGCCTCCCGGACCAGCTCGCCGGTGTGCCCGCCGGCCGCCCCGGCGATCACCATGGCCTCGGACACCAGCAGCCGCGCCTCCACCTGCTCGCGCAGTCGCCGGCCGTCCAACGCCGTGATGCCCACCCGGGCGACGTCCGCACCGGCATCCCGGGCGGCGGCCGCCAGCGCGAAGGAGTTCACGTCGTACACCTGGCCCGGACCCGGTGTCCGGGAGACGTCCACCAGCTCGTCACCGACGGAGATGATCGACAGCCGGGGTCGCGGATGCACCAGTACCTTGTCCATCCCGACCGCCGCCAGCAGTCCCACCTGCGCCGCCCCGATGAACGCCCCGGAGCGGACCGCGACATCGCCGGGCTGCACGTCCTCCCCGGTGCGCCGCACGAACGCACCGGACGGCACCGGCTCCGTCACGGTCACCCGGGCGCTGGTGCCGGACGCCGCCGAGCGCGGCACCACGGCGTCGGCGATGGTCGGCAGCGGGGCGCCGGTGGTGACGTACACCGTCTGATGCGGCTGCAACCGGTGTGCGGTGCGCGAGCCGGCGGCGATCTCCCCGACCACCGGCAGCGACACCGGGGCGTCCGGTGACGCGCCCGTCACGTCGACCGAGCGCACCGCGTAGCCGTCCACGGCGGCCTGGTCGAACGCTGGCAGCGCGGCCGAGGCGACCACCTCCTGCGCGCATAGCAGCCCCTGAGCCTCGGAGATCGCCACCCGCACCGGCTGCGGGGTGAGGGCGGCCGCCAACACCAGGTCCAGCTGTTCGGTGACGGATCGCATCAGCGGCGGTCCCACCCGGGCGCGGCCTCGGCGGGGGTCGGCGGGGTCATGACAGGCAACGCTAGCGCGTCGGCGAGGGCGATCTGCGGCGACACCAGCGGAGCCGGCGCCGACGCGCCCGGGTGAGCCGACGCCACCGTGCCCCGGGGTGAGCGCACGCCGCTGCGCCCCGGGTCAGACGACGCCGCCGCGCCCCGGGTGAGCCGGCGTTCCGGCCGCGCGGTGGAAGATCGGACGGTGACCAAGCAGCAGTGGCGGGCCCGGCTGCTGGCAGCGCGTCGTCTCCGGACGGACGGCGAGCGCCGGGCGGCCCGGGCGGCGGTGACGGAGCACCTGCTGCGCGCGCTGCCCGAGTGGGCGGACGCCGCCGGGGACGCGCCGGTGGTGTGTGCGTTCCACCCGCTGCCGTCCGAGCCCCTGGCCGCCGACCTGCCCGAACTTCTGGCCGGTGCCGGGGCCCGGGTGCTGGTGCCGGTCGCGCACCCGCACGCGCCGCTGGACTGGTGCGAACTGGGCGGAACCACCGTGCCCGGGATGCTGTGCGTGCCCGAGCCGTCCGGACCGCGCCTGGGACCGGAGGCGATCCGCACCGCCGACGTGATGCTGCTGCCCGCCCTGGCGGTGGACGCCGCGGGCGTGCGGCTGGGCCGCGGCGGCGGGCACTACGACCGCACCCTGGCCTTGCTGGATCCCGGCGGTGACGAGGCCGCTCGCGGGCGCCCGAGCCGAGCGGGGCGGGACGGGACCGTCATCCGGCCGCGGCTGATCGCCGTGGTGTTCGACGACGAGCTGGTCGAGCGGTTGCCGCGGGATCGGCACGACATCCCCGTCACCGATGTGCTGACCCCGGGCGGCGGGCTGCGCCCTGTTGCGCGAGACGG
>DASSTH010000310.1:0-6940 GCA_035708025.1 Nakamurella sp.
TCCGTGCTGGAAGGCGGCGACGAAGACGTCCACCAGGGCGGGCAGGTCGTCCGGACGGCTCGGGCGCAGCTGCGGATCTCCCGTCACCGCCGGATCTCCGGTCGCCGCTGCGTCTTCCGTCACCGTCCGGCTTCGGTCACCGGGTGGCGAGGGCGGCTCCGGATCCCCCGTCACCGCCGCGTCTGCCGTCACCGCCCGGCTCCGGTCACCCGGTCGCGACGGCGGCTCCGGATCCCCCGTCACCGCCGCATCTTCCGTCACCGCCGCACGACCATCCGCCGCGGCGCGGGCGCACCCGGTTCCGGCAGCCGCCAGCCGCCGGCTCCCGGCGTCACCGAACCCAGCACCGACCCCACCGGAGCGCCGGTCGCCCGGGGCAGGGTGCCCGGAAGCCCGTGCACCGTCAGGTATCCCAGCACCGCGAAGGCGTACGCCTCCTTGGCCGACGACCCGATGCCGTAGTCCTCGATGGTGCGCACCGTGCAGCCGCCCGCCAGGTCGCGGATGCGGGCCATCAGCACCGGGTTGCGCACGCCTCCGCCGGCCGCCACCAGCTCGTCCAGCCGGTGGCCGCGCACGGCGTCGGCGACCACGGTCGCGGTCAGTTCGGTCAGCGTCGCGAGCAGGTCGTCCGGCGCGACCGGCGGCAGGCCGTCCTGCATGGCGGCCAGGTAGCCGGGGTGGAACAGTTCCTTGCCGGTCGACTTCGGCGGCGGGGCCGCGTAGTACGGCTCGGCCAGCAGCCGGTCCAGCAGGTCACGCCGGACCGTGCCTCGGGCGGCACGCGCGCCGTCGGCGTCGAAGGAGTCCCGCCCGCCGGTCAGCTGCACCACCGCGGCGTCCATCAGGGCGTTGGCCGGCCCGATGTCGTAGGCGATCACCGAGTCGTCGGGGCCGGTGACGGTGATGTTCGAGATGCCGCCCAGGTTCAACGATCCGCGGCGCCGGTCGCCGGTCAGCACCAGCAGCCGGTCCAGCATGGACACCAGCGGCGCACCGTGCCCGCCGGCCGCGATGTCCCGGTTGCGCAGGTCGGAGACCACCGGCAACCCGGTGGCCTGGGCGATCCACGCCGGGTTGCCCAACTGCAGGGTGCCGCGAGCGTGCCCGTCCTGCACCCAGTGGAACACCGTCTGCCCGTGCGAGACCACCAGATCCGCAGCCCCGCCGGCGATCTCGCCGATACCCCGGACCGCTACGGCGGCGAACATCCGGCCCAGGTCGGCGTCCAGGGTGGCCACCGCCTCGATGGTGGTGCCCGCCGGTGGCAGCAGCGCGGCGATCCGGCGGCGCAGGTCGTCCGGGATCTCCGCGCTCAGCGCCCCGACCGGGGTGAGCTGTAGCTCCTCACCGGCCAGCTGCAGGTCCGCGACCGCCAGCTCGACCGCGTCGTAGGACGTGCCGCTGATCATCCCGACGACCCGCATCCTCATGACGCCGCGCTCCCGCCCCGCCTCGCGCATGGATCAACTTGGCAGGCATGGATGATCGAGGCGGATCTGTGACGCGCGATGCTGGTGGGACGACTTTTGTACATGCCTGTCATGTTGATCCATGCGGAGAGGAGGGCTGTCGGGCGGTCATCGGGATCCGCCCGGGTCGGTGACGTGGATCGCATGGTGCGCCGCGGCCAGCGCGGGCTGCCACAGCGGGTCGAACGCGACGGGCTCGCCCGGCACGTGCAGCCGGTTCGTGGCGAGCACCACGCTGGCACAGTGACGGGGCAGCACGGCGAACCCGATTCCCGGGAAACCGTTGTGCCACACCACCCCCGAGGTGCAGCCGTCGACGGTGGACTCGGCCAGCCGGAAGCCCAAGGCCTGCACCGGATCCGGCCCGGCCACCGCGAATTCGCGCACCGCCGGCCATGGCCCGTCCGCGTCCAGACCGGCCAGCAGCACGGCACCGAGTGCGTGCAGGGCGCTCACCGTGCCGAACAGGCCCGCGTGCCCGGCCACCCCGCCGAAGGCGTGGAAGGCGTTGCCGTCGTTGATCTCTCCCACCAGCACGTGGTTGCGCCAGCCCGGGAACCCGTCGGCCGTGGCGGACAGCGCCGGGTCCACCGGATACGGTTCGCCGGTGGCGATCATGCGCCGCTCGATCCTGTCGCCAGTGGAGCTGGCCACGGCCGGATGACCGGCCGGCGGGGCGGCGTAGGTCAGCTCGGCAATGCCGGCCGGGCCTGCCACGAGTGCGGCGTGCGCCGCTGGAAGTGGCTGCGCCGCAACCGCTTCCACCACCCGGCCGAGGATCATGAAGCCCAGGTCGGAGTAGTGCCGGCCGGTGCGGGGCGGGTAGCGCCGTGGCAGGCCGGCCGCGGTCGCCACCGGGTCGCCGCCGGCCAGGTAGGTGGGCCACCACTCCCACAGCCCCGCGCGGTGGGTCAGCAGGTCCCGCAGGGTGGCCGCTCCGACCGGCGTGGGCAGGCCGGGCAGGAACCGGCCGGCCTGGTCGTCGACCGTCAGGGCGCCCGCCGAGACCAGCGCGGCCAGCAGGCAGGTGGTGCCCGCGATCTTCGTCACCGATCCCAGGTCGTGCGCGTGATCGACGGTCAGCGGCACGGCGAGTGGTCCGGCCGTGTCGAACGCCTGGGCCAGCCCCGCGCAGGCGTCCAGCCGGAACCCGTCCGGCCCGGCCACCGACAGGTGCGCCCCGGGCGGCCCGGCGGACAGGATGGCGTCCACCGTCGATGGCAGCGACCGACCGGACGACGACGACCCCTCCCGCCCGTCCAGCGGCTCGGCCGCACCCGCCTGCACGGTGATCACGTTAACAGGCCACCTCTTGTGACGGCCATAGGTGAATGAGTAACCTCGTCGGCTGTCCCTCCCTGCGCCCCCATCCAGGAGGTTGGTCGTGACCCCAAGGCCCAGAAGGCTGGCCGCCGCTGCCGCCGCGGCGTTGACCGCGCTGGCGCTCGCCGCCTGCTCCCCCGCCGGATCCACCGGCAACACCAGCACCACCCCGCCCGCCACCTCGGGTGGCTCCAGCTCCGCACCGGCCGGCTCGAGTTCGGCCGCCGGTTCGTCCAGCGCCGGCTCGGCATCCGGTTCGGCGTCCGGCAGCGCCGCCAGCAGTGCTTCCGGAGGGTCCTCCAGCGAGGCCGGCAGCTCCGCCTCCAGCGCGCCGGCCGCCCCCACCGGCACCTTCGTGGTGGCCCGCACCGGCGACATCGACAAGCTGGACCCGCATGTCGCCACGGCCTTCACCACCATCGCAACGCTGGGCCTGGTCTACGAATCGCTGGTCAGCACCGACAACAACGGCAAGCTGATCCCGGCGCTGGCCACCAAGTGGACGGTGTCCGACGACGGCAAGACCATCACCTTCGACCTGCGGCAGAACGTCACCTGGCAGGACGGCGACCCGTTCACCTCCGCCGACGTGAAGGCGTCCTTGGACCGGATCCTGGACGAGAAGACCGCCGCGGTGGCGCGCAGCAACCTGACCAGCATCACCGGCGTGGACACCCCCGACGACCACACGGCGGTGCTGCACCTGTCCACCCCGAACACCGCGATCTTCTACGCACTGTCGTCGGTCAACTCCTCGATCGTGCACGACAAGGACATCACCGCCGGAACCGTGGGCAAGACTCCCGACGGCACCGGACCGTTCGCGTGGGGCAGCTGGGACCAGGGCCAGCAGGTCAGCCTGAAGGCCAACCCGGACTACTGGGGCGGCTCGCCGAAGGTCGCCACCCTGGAGTTCCGGGTGATCCCGTCGGAGTCGTCGATCCTGTCCGGCATGAAGGCCGGCGCCTTCCAACTGGGCCAGCTCTCCGACCCGAGCGTCGCGGCGCAGGCCGAGGGGGCCAGCGGCTTCAAACTGGTCAAGCAGCCGTCGATGTCGTACCACACGCTGATGCTCAACGGCCGGCGCCCGCCGCTGGACAACATCAAGGTGCGCCAGGCCATCGCCTGCGCGGTGGACCGGCAGCAGGTGATCGACACCGCAGCGTTCGGTGACGGCAAGGTCACCGGGCCGATCACCAGCCCGGGCTACCAGTACAGCCCCACCGACGGGCTGCCGTGCAAGCCGGGAGACATCGACGCGGCGAAGAAGCTGCTGGCCGACGCCGGGCACGCGGACGGCTTCACCCTGAAGACGATCGTGATGACGGGCAACTACGCCACGGCGGTGGCCGAGGGGCAGAACCTGCAGGCCCAGCTGAAGCAGATCGGCGTCAACCTGCAGCTGCAGCAGATGCCCACCAGCCCGTACGTGCAGGCCTGGCTGGACGCGGACTTCGACGCCGCGGTGGCCCGCAACGGCGGCAGCTCGGACCCATACCTGATGTACGGGCGGTACTTCACCCACGGCGGCAGCCTGGCCGGCCCGGCGGGCCTGGAGTCCAAGACGCTGAACGACCTGCTGGTCAAGGGCAACACCACCGACGACGAGTCCGTGCGGCAGACCACCTACCAGCAGCTGCAGCAGGAACTGCTCAAGGAGTCGCCGTGGGTGTGGGTGTTCTCCGAGGACGACTACTACCTGGTCTCGGACAAGGCATCCGGGTTCACCGCGCGGGCCGATGAGTCGCTGATCAACCTGGCGACCACCGGGCTGACCGGCTGACCGTGAAGGCATCGTGGAGCACCCGGCGAAGGCGTAGCGCGAATTCCCCGCGGCACGCCGGTACGCACGGGCGCGCCGCGGCAAGAACGCGCTACACCGGACAGCGGTAAGCACGGTGACGGGATTTCGCTGGGCGGTCGCCCGGTTCGCCGGTGCCGTGCTGACGCTGTTCGGCGTCGCGGTGGTGGTGTTCCTGGTGCTCCGGGTGATCCCCGGGGACACCATCACCGCGTCGCTGGGCATCGAGTCGGGAACCCTGACCGATGCCCAGCGCGCCGCCCTGGAGCACTACTACGGGCTGGACAAGCCGCTGGTGGTTCAGTTCTTCGCCTGGCTGGGGCAGGTGCTGTCCGGCAACTTCGGGGTGTCGCTGATCAGCGGGAAGTCGGCCGGATCGCTGATCCTGGACGCCCTGCCGGTGACGATCGAGCTGGCGGTGCTCGCCGCGCTGATCGGCACCGCGGTCGGGGTGCTGCTGGGCATGCTGGCCGCCAGCGGCCCGGGCCGGCTGCGGGACGGCAGCGCCCAGACCGCGGCGTTGTTCGGCCTGGCCATCCCGGAGTTCGTGCTGGGCTCGATCACGGTGGCCGTGCTGGCCTCGGTGTTCGGCTACTTCCCGGACACCGGCACGTTCGTCCCGCTGACCAGCTCGGTGCAGGGCAACCTGAGCCAGATGCTCTACCCGGCACTGGTTCTCGCGGTGGGTTTCGCGGCCAACGTGATGCGCACCACCCGGTCCGCCGCGGTGGAGGTGGCCGAGGCGGACTTCGTCCGGACCGCCCGCGGCAAGGGGGTCGGCCCGACCCGGATCCGGACCCGGCACATCCTGCGCAACGCCTCGGTGCCGATCGTCACCATCACCGGCATCCAGTTCGGCTACCTGCTGGGCGGCACGGTGATCATCGAGCAGATCTTCGCGCTGCCCGGTCTGGGCCGGCTGCTGTTCACCTCCATCACCAACCGGGACTACCCGCTGGTGCAGAGTTCGGTGCTGGTGATCGCGGCCGGGTTCGTGCTGGTCAACCTGGCCGTCGACCTGCTGTACCGGGCGATCGACCCCAGGACGCGGGCCGCATGAACACCGCACCGCACCGGCCCGGCGAGGTGCGCCGATGACCAGCACCGCACCGCCGCCGGTGGAGAGCGCCCCGGCCGCCCTCCCGGAGCGGTCCTCGCGCGGCCGCACCCGGCTGGCGGTGCGGGTCTGGAGGGATCCCGGCGGCCGGATCGGCGTGCTGATCGTGGCGATCATGATCCTGCTGGCCGTGCTGGGCATCTCGCACCTGCTGCCACACGGCCCGATCGACCAGGCGCCGAAGGACCGACTGCTGGGGCCGTCCGGCAGTTACTGGTTCGGCACCGACCAGTTCGGCCGGGATGTGGCGGCCCGCACCTTCGCCGGCATCTTCACCTCGCTGCGGGTGTCGGTGGTCAGCGTCGGCATCGCCGCGGTGATCGGCTCGGCGCTGGGTGTGCTGGCCGGGTTCCTGGGCGGCTGGGTGGACCAGGTGGTGGGCCGGATCATCGACGTGCTGTTCGCCTTCCCGGCGATCCTGTTGGCGCTGGCGCTGGTGTCCGCGCTGGGCAGCGGCTGGTTCAACACCGCGATCGCCATCGCCGTGGTGTACTCGCCGATCTTCGCCCGGGTGGCCCGCGGCCCCACCCTGTCGGTGGCCAGCAGCGAGTACATCAAGGCCGGCCGGGTGCTGGGCGTGCCGACCTGGCGGCTGCTGCTGCGGCACGTGCTGCCCAACGTCAGCGCCCCCATCGTGGTGCAGCTGACCCTGGCACTGTCCTGGGCGATCCTGACCGAGTCGGCGCTGTCCTTCCTGGGCCTGGGCACCCAGCCGCCCGACCCCAGCCTGGGCCTGATGGTGGCCGACGCGCAGAACCTGGTCGCCACCGCCTGGTGGACCCTGGTCTTCCCGGCCGCGGCGATCGTGTTGCTGGTGATCGGGCTGAACCTGCTGGGCGACGGCCTGCGGTCGGCGTTGGACCCGCGGGGCAGCGCGGCCAAGCGGGTGCGGCGGGCCGGGCGCCGGGGTACGGTCGCCGCGCCCGGGTCGCCGAACGCACGGCGCGACCGGGCCGGCACGGTCCCGTCGGGCTCGCGGAAGGAGCCGGCCGGTGGGTGAGGCGCTGCGGGTGGAGGACCTGCACACGTCGGTCAGCACCCCGGACGGTGACGTGGAGATCGTGCGCGGCGTCGGATTCGCGGTGCAGGCCGGCGAAACGGTCGGCGTGGTGGGCGAATCCGGATCCGGCAAGTCGTTCACCGCGCTGAGCATCGCCGGGTTGCTGCCGGACGCGGCGCGGGTCACCCGCGGGTCGGTGCTGGTCGACGGCCGGGACACGCTGCGGC
>DASSTH010000311.1:0-4564 GCA_035708025.1 Nakamurella sp.
CGGCCCGTCACCACCGGTCCGGGAGCGCCCGGGGCCGCGGGCGGGCCGGCCGTCCGGCGTGCCTGTCCGAGCGTTGTCGGACCGGCGGCGTAGGACTTGATCGAAGGTGCGGGACAGGGTGACCGCGGGGGGTCGCCGGGCGAGGAGGCATGCGCGATGGCGGTCGTCGACGACCGGTGGGAGGAGGCTCCCGCCGACACCGGCGGCGGCTTCCGGCGCCAGCCGCCACAGGACCTGGCGGCGGAGCAGTCGGTGCTGGGCGGCATGCTGCTGAGCAAGGACGCCATCGCCGACGTGGTCGAGACGATCAAGTCGCACGACTTCTACAAGCCGGCGCATGCCCTGGTGTACGACGCCATCCTCGACCTGTACGCCCGCGGCGATCCGGCCGACCCGATCACGGTGGCGGCCGAACTGGACCGGCACGGCACGCTGTCCCGGGTGGGCGGGGCGGTCTACCTGCACACCCTGGTGGCGATGGTGCCCACCGCCGCCAACGCCGGCTACTACGCCCAGATCGTGGCGGAGAAGGCCATCCTGCGGCGACTGGTCGATGCCGGCACCCGCATCGTCCGGCTGGGCTACGGCGCCAGTGACGGGCAACCCGGCAGCGGCGAGGTCGATGAGATCGTCGACCGCGCGGAGCGGGAGATCTACGAGGTCACCGAGCGGCGCACCAGCGAGGACTACGTCGTCCTGGAGGAGCTGTTGCAGCCGACGATGGACGAGATCGACGCCATCGCCAGCAACGGCGGGCTGTCCTCCGGAGTGCCGACCGGATTCATCGGGCTGGACGAGCTGACCAACGGGCTGCACCCGGGGCAGATGGTCATCGTCGCGGCCCGGCCGGGCGTGGGCAAGGCTCTGGCCTTGGATACGCCATTGCCCACACCATCGGGCTGGACCACCATGGGCGAGGTCCGCGAGGGTGACCGGCTGCTCGGTGCGGACGGGCGACCGGTGACGGTGGTGGCCGCGACCGAGGTGATGCTCGACCGGCCCGGCTACGAGATCGAGTTCTCCGACGGCGAGGTCATCGTCGCCGATGCCAAGCATCAATGGGTCACGCGCGCCATGGGTGACGACGCCGAACGCTGCCTGACGACCGACCGCATGCACGCAGCGCATCGACGCGGTGCCGTGCTGACGATTCCGGAGCGCAGGGCCGGCCAGAGCGAGCGCAAGGTCGTGGACGTACGGCCGGTGACCTCCGTGCCGGTTCGATGCGTCCAGGTGGACAGCGCCGACCACCTGTATCTGGCCGGCCGCTCCATGATCCCCACACACAACTCCACGCTGGCGCTGGATTGGGCGCGCAGCGCCTCGGTCAAGCACCGGATGGCCAGCGTCATCTTCTCCCTGGAGATGAGCCGCACGGAGATCACCATGCGGCTGCTGTCGGCCGAGGCGGAGATCAAGCTGGCGGCCATGCGGAGCGGGCGGATGGGCGATCTGGAGTGGCAGAAGATCGTCCGCCGGATGGGCGAGATCTCCGACGCGCCGCTGTTCATCGACGACAGCCCGAACATGACCATGATGGAGATCCGCGCCAAGGCCCGTCGGCTCAAGCAGCGGCACGACCTGAAGCTCATCGTGGTCGACTACCTGCAGCTGATGACCTCCAGCAAGCGGTCGGAGTCCCGTCAGCAGGAGGTCAGCGAGATCTCCCGGCAGATGAAGCTGCTGGCCAAGGAACTCGAGGTGCCGGTGGTGGCGATCTCCCAGTTGAACCGAGGTCCCGAGCAGCGCACCGACAAGCGGCCGATGCTGGCCGACCTGCGGGAGTCTGGGTCGCTGGAGCAGGACGCCGACATGGTGATCCTGGTGCACCGGCCGGACGCCTGGGAGGCCGACGACCCGCGCGCCGGCGAGGCGGACCTGATCGTGGCCAAGCACCGCAACGGGCCGACCGCGACAGTGACGGTGGCACACCAGTTGCACTACTCCCGGTTCAAGGATCTGGCGGCGATGTGAACGGGATCGACGTCGACCCGCCGCGGCCGCCGGTTCCGGCGATGGACCAACGGCGTTGCGTCCGCACCAACGGCTGGCTGCGCTGGTGCGGACGATCCTGGGTGGCACCGCGCTACTGCGAGCGCGACGGCGGCTCGGCACGACGATGCGCCCGTACGCCGCACCGCTCGGACGCCTTGCGGGTGCGGTAGGCAACCACCAGCGGCACCGTCATCGTGGCAGGTCACGAAATCCCCGGTGAGCCTTCCCCGTCGGGTGAACCGTGGCTGTCGCGTAGGGCCATGGAAGCGAGAGGCACGGTTCAGCGGTCGGTCGCGCGTCCGCCCGCCGCGGGTGATCGGACGGCAAAAAGCACGTAGCGGATTACCCGGGTGCGCAGTCGATCGGCCTTCCTACCGTGGCGGGGTGGTCGGAACCCGGGCGCACAGATCAGCGCCGCTCATCGTCGCTGTGACAGTCCTAGGGTTGCTCGCCGGCTGCGGCGGCCACTCGGCAGGGAACCCCGGCGGCCCGGCCGGATCGAACTCGGCGATGGCCGCCGAGCGTGCCTCAGCCAATCAGGGTCCCGGCCCGGCAGCTGGCGACCAGCCAGCCGCCAGCGGGGATCAGGGCACCGTGACCCTCACCATCGACGGCAGCAGCTCCACCTTCGAGGCGGGGAACTGCGTCATCCTGCGGACCGTCGACGTCAATCTGACGCTCAACAGCCACGGTCTGGTCGTTTCGCTGCCGCCGACGCCGGGGTCGTTCACCGAGAAGGACCACTCGAACGTCATCCTGCCGCCCCCGACCGGTGACGAGTACCGGCCGACCATCAAGGTGCACGGCCGGTGGAGCAAGGCCGGTGACCGGGCCAGCGGACACGTCGAGGGCGTGGCGAACCTGCTCAGCGGCATCGGCAGCGGGGACGATCGGGACTACCCCTTCAGCTTCGACTTCGAGTGCCCGCTCAGCGACATCACCGGCGCGGGCTGACCGGGTCACCATTCGGACCCGTCACCACCGCCTTCGGTGCCGTCCGAACTCCGTCACCGCCCCGTCCCGCGTCGGCGCCACCGTCGGCGTCGCCGTCCGGTCACTCCCCGTCTCCCGTCGGCGTCACCGTCGGCGCCCGGAACCGTGCCGTCCCACCGACGGCTCACCGCCGCGGTGACCACACCGTGGCCAGCGCTGCCCGGGAGTGCACACCCAGCTTGTCGTAGGCCTGCAGCAGGTGACCCTCCACCGTCCTGGTGGACACCGAGAGTCGGCCGGCAATCTCGGCATTGGACATGCCCTCCGCGGCCAGCGTCGCCACCTCGCGTTCCCGGCGGGTGAGCCGCCCGCCGCCCGGCGCCCGGATCAGCACCGGGACCAGGGCCGGCGTGCGGGCGTGGCGCTCGGCGGCAAGCCGGCGGGCCCGGCCCGCGTCGGTTCCGGTCAGATCCGTCCCTCCTGCCGAACGGACCGCCGCCGCCTGCGCGTACGCGTCGGCCGCCAGCACGACAGCGCCCAGCCGCGCCCACTCGTCACCGATGCTTGCCAGCCCGGCGGCATCCCCCGCCCGCAGCGCCACCCCGTGCCGGCCCGCCAGAGCCGCCCGTGGACCGTCCACCGCCGCAGCCAGGTCCACCAGCCGGTCCACGCCGCGCACGTCGCCCCACCGGACCATGCGGTGGAGCGCATCCACCTCGACCGCCGCCAACCCGTATTTCCGTGCGGTCCGCGCCGACCCGGCCGCCAGCTCCATCGCCTGGCTGACCGCGCCCTCCGCCGCGGACACGCACGCACTCGCCAACTCGACATCCGCCGCGAAGATGGTCAGGGCGGTCCGGTCGTGCCGCTCCAGCCGGACCATCGCGTCCCGTGCGGCCACCGCGTCACCTTGCGCCGCGTGGGCCAGCACCGCCGCGGTCAGGCACTGCACCGCCCAGCAGGTCGGGGCGCCCGGCGGGTCGCCGAACCCGAGGGCCGCATCCTCGAGCAGCCGTGCCGCCTCGGGAAGCTCGCCTCGCCACAGCGCGAGTTGCCCGCGGAACAGCAGGGTGGCCGAGCGTGCCTGGGCGCTGGGCAGGTCGCCGGAGGCCGCCACGAACCGGTCGACGGCGGCCGCTGCCCGATCGAACTCCCCGGAACGCCCGTAGGCGAGCACCGTGGCGTTGGTGAGCGGGAGCACCAGGAAGCGCTCGGTGTCGCTGTCCAGCGCGGCCGCCCAACCCCTCGGGCTCAGCTCGTCGACCCGGCGAGCCCGCCCCACGGCCGCCGCCGCCATGCTGCCGGCCGCGCACGCCCACGCGACGGCCGCCGACCCGATCCCCGGCTGGGCGAGCACCCCGTCGCTCAGCCGGGCGGCCCGATCGCCGTCGGCCAGGAACGCGGCGAAGCTGGCGTCCAAGGCATCGACGGCGGCGATGGCGACCGGCGAGCGCAGCGTCGCCCGGGTCTCCCGCAGCACCGCCATTGCCTGGTCCGGGTCGTCGTCGTCCCAGAACAGCGACGCCGCGATGGGCCGCACCGCGATCGCCAGTTGGGTCTCGCTGGAGTCCGCGGCCAGTTCCCGCAGGATGGCCGCACCCTCGGCCCGCCGCTCCTGGCGGATCAGGCTGTAGCC
>DASSTH010000312.1:0-7063 GCA_035708025.1 Nakamurella sp.
CGCCGAGATCGGGATGATCGTCAGATCCGGGATCGACAGCTTCGTCGCGAACGACGTGAACTCGCGGTGGATCCGCTCGAAGGTCGCCTGGTCGTAGTCGACCAGGTCCATCTTGTTGACCGCCAGCACCAGGTGTGGCACCCGCAGCAGGGACAGCAGCACGGCGTGCCGGCGGGATTGCTCGGTCAGCCCGTGACGGGCGTCCACCAGCACCAGCCCCAGGTGGGCGGTGGACGCCCCGGTGACCATGTTGCGGGTGTACTGGATGTGCCCAGGGGTGTCGGCGATGATGAACTTCCGCTTCGGCGTGGCGAAGTACCGGTATGCCACATCGATGGTGATGCCCTGTTCGCGTTCCGCGCGCAGCCCGTCGGTCAGCAGTGCCAGGTCGGTGTAGTCGTAGCCGCGGGACCGGCTGGTGTGCTCCACGGCGTCCAGTTGGTCGGCAAACACCGCCTTGGAGTCCAGCAGCAGGCGCCCGATCAGGGTGGACTTGCCGTCGTCCACGGAGCCGGCGGTGGCGAATCGAAGCAGGTCCATCGGTCTAGAAGTAACCTTCCCGCTTGCGATCCTCCATGGCCGCCTCGCTGAACCGGTCGTCACCCCGGGTGGCTCCCCGCTCGGTGACGGTGGCCACCGCGACCTCCGCAATGATCTGCTCCACCGTGGCGGCCTCGGACCGCACACACCCGGTCAGCGTCATGTCCCCCACGGTGCGGAACCGGACGGACTCGGAGAACACTGTCTCGCCGTCACGCGGCGGCGTGGCCTCGGTCACCGACATCAGCATCCCGTCGCGCTGCACCACCTCGCGGCGGTGGGCGTAGTAGATGCTGGGCACGTCGATGTTCTCCCGGCCGATGTAGTGCCACACGTCCAGTTCGGTCCAGTTCGACAGCGGGAACACCCGCATGTGCTCCCCAGGATGCAACCGGCCGTTGTACAGGTGCCACAGTTCGGGACGTTGGTTCTTCGGGTCCCACTGGCCGAACTCGTCGCGGTGCGAGTAGATGCGCTCCTTGGCGCGGGCCTTCTCCTCGTCCCGGCGGCCGCCGCCGAACGCCGCGGTGAAACCGTGCTCCTCGATCGCATGCAACAGCGTGCCGATCTGTAGCCGGTTCCGGCTGGTGCGGCCGTCGTCAACCACCACCCCGTCCGCGATGGCCTTCTCCACCGACGCCACGATCAGCCGCAGTCCGAGCCGGTCCACCCACCGGTCGCGGCAGGCGATGACCTCCGGAAAGTCGTACCCGGTGTCCACCTGCATCACCGGGAACGGCACCCGTGCCGGGTAGAACGCCTTCTCGGCCAGCCGCAGCATGCTGATCGAGTCCTTGCCACCGGAGAACAGCAACACCGGACGCTCGAACTCGGCCGCCACCTCGCGGAAGATGTGGATCGACTCGGACTCCAACTCGTCCAGCTGGCTCATCCGGTAGTCGCTATGGACTGGCATATCGTGCGGTCTGGCCCTTCTGCTCGGCGGACGCCACCATACACAGCGACGGCGGTCGCGTCCGGATCCGTATCGTCCCGGTCGCCGGTCAGCGCGGGCCGGTTCCGGGGAGCCCGGCGCCGCTCTCGGCATCGCGGCCGCCGGCGCCTCGGTCATTCTCCGGGATCGAGTCCGATGTCGTCGCGGCCCGCAGCGATTGCAGCCCCATCCCCCAGCGTCGCCCGGTGGCCAGCAGCATCCCCACCACGATGACGAGGCCCACCTGGCTGATCACCCGGTCGGCGGCGGTGGTGGCGACCGCCTCGGCCAGGGACACCGACATCGCGGCACCGATCAGGCCGGCCAGCCCCTCCCGCAGGCCCAGGCCGGACGGGAAGATGCCGACCGCTGCCGCCAGGATGTTCGCGGCAGTCAGGGCGACCGCCTGGGCGGGACTGGCGGTGTATCCGATGCAACGGAAGGCGAAGTAGATGCGCACTCCGTTGAGCGCCACCTTCACCAGCTCGATGATCAGCAACCTGCCCAGCAGGGCATACGGACTGGCCAGCTGCAGGCCGCGCAGCAGTACGGCGCAGGCCAGCACCACCCCGACACCCACCACCAGCAGCACGATCGCGGCGACCAGGTGGGTCGACAGCAGCAACGCCCCGATCACCACCGAGCCGACACCGATCCACGCCAGCATGGCGACCGCGTTGGCCAACAGGGCGTGTCGGTAGGAGCTGCCGCGCATCCGTAGTGCCTGGGTGCGGATCAGCACGCCCCCGGGCAACGGCAACAGGTTCGCGGCGGTGGCGAAGACGGTCAGCCGGGAGGCACTCAGCCAGCCGATGCGGTGTCCGTTGATGTCCCCCATGACCCGGTATTCGGCCGCGTTGATCATCACCGTCAGCGGCGTGACCGCCAGCACGATGCCCACCGCCCACCAGTGCAGGTGTACGCCGTTGCGCAGCGACGCGAAGGACACCACCGTCACCACGAGGAAGATCAGCAGGCCGATCGGCAACAACCATCGGCGCGCCATGCGCGACTTGGTGAACCGGTTCAGCCGCGCCTCGGCCGCCAACGCACGGTCGCGCCAGCGCCGCCATCCGGTGGCCGGCCGGCGGCCGCCGCCAGCGTCGTCGGGTTCGACCTTGCGCGGCTCATCGCCAGCCTCTGACACGGACGCCATGGTAGGGGAGGCACCGGGCACGTCGGCGCGTGTAGTCAGCCTCCAGGACACCGGCGCGGTCGGATGGGATCGTGGTGGTGCGACCCGCGCGCAGCCGGTCAGCAGTCGGGTCCGGCGCCGCTCGCTCGGCTCAGACGTCCGGCGAGAATCGCACGCCGCCATCGGGAATCCGGACCTCGGGCCACACCCGGATGCCGCCGGACAGCTCGCAGCGCGCGCCGATCGACGCCCGGTCGGCGATCACCCCGTCACAGATGATGGTTCCGTCACCGATCTGCGCGCCGGCGCCGATCACCGACCGCACGATCTCCGCGCCGGCGCCGATCCGGGCCCCGTCGAAGATCACCGAGGTGTCGATCCGGGCGCGCTCGTGCACCACGGCGCCGGCTCCGACCGTCGACCCGCCCTCGATGACCGCATCGGGGTGCACCCGGCTGCCCGGCAGCAGCAACGCGGGCCCGGGCGGTCCGGGCAGGGCATCCGTCGGAGCCACCCCCTGCACCAGGTCGGCCGACCCGCGCACGAAGGACGGCGGCGTGCCCACGTCCAGCCAGTAGGAGGAGTCGACATGGCCCTGCACCCGTGCGCCGGCGGCCAGCAGACCAGGGAAGGTCTCCCGCTCCACCGACACCACCCGGCCGGCCGGGATGGCCTCCAGGGTTGCCCGCTCGAAGACATAGCAGCCGGCGTTGATCTGGTCGGTGGGCGGGTTCTCGGTCTTCTCCAGGAAGTCCAGCACCCGGCCGTCGGCGTCGGTGGGCACGGAGCCGAAGCGGCGCGGGTCCGACACCCGCACCAGGTGCAGGGTGACGTCGGCCTCGGTTCGGCGGTGGGTGGACAGCAGGGCATGGAGGTCAACGCCGGACAGGATGTCGCCGTTGAACACCATCGCGGTCGACCCGCGGAGCCGGTCGGCGACGTTGCGGATCCCGCCGCCGGTGCCCAGCGGTGAGGCTTCGACGACGTATTCGATCTCCAGGCCGAAGGCGGAACCGTCGCCGAAGTAGTCGCTGAAGGTCTCGGCGCGGTAGGAGGTGCCCAGGACGACGTGCCGCAGGCCGGCCGCCCGGATCCGGGACAACAGGTGCGTCAGGAAGGGCACACCGGCGGTGGGCAGCATCTGCTTGGCAGCCGACAAGGTGAGCGGCCGCAACCGGGTGCCCTGGCCACCCACCAGCACCACCGCATCGACGTCGTCCGGCGTCATGTTCTCGTCCGAATCAGCCGGTGGCGCCCGCCGCCAGCGCGACGGAGATGACGTACTGGCCGTACGGGGACTTGGCCAACCGCCGACCGAGCTGCAGGCATTGGTCGGCGTCGATGTAACCCCGGCGCAGCGCAATCTCCTCCAGGCAGGACACTCTGATTCCCTGGCGGTGCTCGATGACCTGCACGAACTGCCCGGCCTCCAGCAGCGAGTCGTGCGTTCCGGTGTCCAGCCAGGCGAACCCGCGGCCCAGGTCGACCAGCGCCGCCCGGCCGTCAGCCAGGTAGCTGTTGTTCAGATCGGTGATCTCCAACTCGCCACGCTCCGACGGGCTCAGCGCGCGGGACCGCTCGACCACGGAGTTGTCGTACAGGTACAGCCCTGTGATGGCCAGGTTCGACCGCGGCTGCGCCGGCTTCTCCTGGATCGACACCAGCCGCCCGGAGTCGTCCTTCTCACCCACGCCGTAGCGCTGCGGGTCCTTCACCGGATAGCCGAACAACACGCAGCCGTCCAGGGCCGCCACGGCCCGGTCCAGGGTCTCGGAGAAGCCGTGGCCGTAGAAGATGTTGTCCCCCAGCACCAGGGCCACCTGGTCCTGCCCGACGTGCTCCGCCCCGATCAGGAATGCCTCCGCCAGCCCGTTCGGCTGTGGTTGTTCCGCGTACCCGATCGACAGGCCCCACTCGGCGCCGTCGCCCAGCAGCCGCCGGAAGCCCGGGTTGTCCTCCGGAGTGGTGATCACCAGGATCTCCGTGATCCCGGCCAGCATCAGCACCGACAGCGGGTAGTAGATCATCGGCTTGTCGTAGACCGGCAGCAGCTGCTTGGACACCGCCTTGGTCACCGGATGCAGCCGGGTTCCGGCCCCGCCGGCCAGGATGATGCCCTTCATCACGCTCCGTTCTGTTCACCGGACCGGCCGCGCCGGTCGCGTTCGCGGGCCCTGACGCTACCCGAGCCGTCCGCCCGGCCCGCCGCCCGCGGCGACACCCCGGGGCGCCTCCCGGACATCAGGTCAGCTCGGGCATACCGTAACTGCACGTCGGCGATGGTGGGGGCCGACCGTCGGCACACGGCCCGGCCGGCAGCGGGCAGCGGCGGGCAGTGGCGGCAGCCGCAGGAGGCACCATGGACCGGTTGAGCCTGGCGCAGGCGGTCCTGTCGGCGGCCGCGGATCGCAGCCCCGCGGTGGTGCTGCCAGGGTGCGCTCCGTCGCCCATGGACTCCTGGGACACCATGCCGGTGCCCCGCAGCCTCATCGAGTCCTGCGACGCGGCGGCCGCCGCGCTCCGAGCATCGGCGCCGCGGGACATGGCCCCCGACGGCATGGCCGCGGACGGCACGGTGCTGGACGCCGAGATGCTGCGCGCCGCGACCGGCGTGCCGCCCGCCGGGACGGGTCGGCGACCGGCCTGACCCGCCGAGGTAGCCTCCCCCGGATGGCCAGCCACCGCACCACGGACCCCGCTACCCCGCTGCGCGCCCTGGGCGCACGTATGGACAACGGCTGGATCCTGCTGCGGGACCCGGAATCGTCCTATCGGGACGGCGGCGAGGACCGCGTCCGGCAGATCATCGACGCCAGCCCAGACGAGGTACTGCCGTCCACCGGCGACGCCATGGTGCGCCAGGCCGGCACCTGGGCGGAGCGCTACCACCTGCATCCGGCGCGGGCAAACGCGCTGCGGGCGCTGACCTTGCCGGCCGACGCCCGGGTGCTGGAGGTGGGCGCGGGCTGCGGCGCCGTCACCCGCTACCTGGGCGAGACCTGCGCGGTGGTGGACGCCCTGGAACCCGTTCCGGCGCGGGCCGGCGCCGCTAGGGCGCGCACCAGGGACCTTCCCGGCGTCGAGGTGTTCGTCGGCTCCGTCGACGATGTGCCGACCGAGCCCGCCTACGACGTGATCGCCGTGGTGGGCGTGTTGGAGTACGTGGGCGGCGGCAGCGCGGACCGCCCCCCGTACCTGGCATTCCTGCGCCGGCTGCGCGGGCTGCTGCGACCCGGCGGCACCCTGGTGGTGGCGATCGAGAACAAGCTGGGCGTGAAATACCTGTGCGGAGCTCCGGAGGACCACAGCGGCCGGCCGTACGACTCGATCGAGGGCTACCCCGCCGGGGCGCCGGCCCGCACCTTCTCCCGAGCGGAACTCGCTGCGCTGCTGCACGACGCGGGATTGCGGTCGCGGTCGCTGATCGCCTTCCCGGACTACAAGCTCACCCGGGTGGTGTTCGACCCCGCCGCGTTGCCCGCCAGGGCTCGGTCGCTGTTGCACCGGGTCCCGGACTTTCCCAGCCCGGACTACCTGGTCCAACGAGGTCCAGGGCCGGCGGAGGCGCTGGTGTGGCAGTCCCTGGCGCAGGCCGGGCTCGCCGCCGACACCGGCAATTCGTTCCTGGTGCTCGCATCGGTGGCGGACGCCGATCAGACCGCAGCCCCGGGGCAGGTAGTCCCGTCGCCGCTGTGGCCACCCGGCCGCGCAGGCCAGTTCTTCGCCATCAACCGGTCCGCGCCATATGCGGTGCGCACCGAGATCACCTGCCACGACGGCACTGTGACGTTCGAACGGTCGCTGGTCCACCCGGACGGCGACCGACGCAACGCGCTGGGATTGACACTGCATCCGCATCGTTCGGACTACGTCGACGGCATCGACCTGCTCGATGCCGTCACCGACACCGGCGACGAACGCACCACGTCGGCGCTGCGCCGTTGGCAGGCCATGGTGGAGCGGGCGTGCCAGGACGGTCCGGCCGCGCTGGATCTGATCCCCCGCAATCTGGTGCAGGACGAGACGGGCGACCTGGTGGTCATCGACCAGGAGTGGTCCTCCGCCCTGGCGGACACCCAGGACGTGCTGCGCCGGGGGGTCCTGCTCACCGCCGTGCACCTGTGGCTGCACGGCAGACTGACCGGGCATTGGGAGGGTTGCGACACCGTCGCGGATGTGGCCCGGTCCATCGCAGCGGTGGTCGGGCCGGACTGGGAGCCGGGGTGGCTGGATCGCGCCGTCACCGCCGAGGTGGCGTTGCAGGCGGAGGTCAGCATCGTGCCGGGCGCCCGCGACCGGGACGACGCACAGCGCAGGGCGGCCGACTTCTTCTGGTCCGCGCTCCAGTCACCGGTACCGCGGCCGGTCTCCGACGGTCCGACGGCCGCTACCGCGATGGAACTCGCCCGGTCACTGCACCAGGCGCAGCTGCGAATACAGGCACTGTCCGGCGA
>DASSTH010000313.1:0-7350 GCA_035708025.1 Nakamurella sp.
TGGCCAGATCGGCGACGGCCTGGGTCAACGCCTGACGGATCACGGCGGCGGTGCCCATCCGGGTCATCGGGTACTGCCCCTTGTCGCCGTAGCACTTCTTCGGGTTCTCACCCAGCGCCGACTTCATCCCGGCGGGGGAGCGCAGCACCATCTCGTCCACCGTGCGCCCCACGGTGCGCAACGCCACCGACTGGCCGCCGATCGGATTGCAGGAACCGGGATTCACCCCCACCGCGAGCACCCCACCGGCAACCGCGTCAGGAAACGCCGCGTCGGCCGGGTTGACCGCATCGATCGCCCGCAGTTGCGCCGTCACCGCCGCCGTCGATTCGTCGTGGTCGTCGCCGGCCCAGCCCTCGCCCTGCTCCAGGGTGCCGATGTGGGTGTGCGCGTCGATGAACCCGGGCAGCAGCCGGCGACCCGCCCCGTCCACCCGGGCGGCCCCTTCCGGCACCGGCGTGTCCGGGCCGCCGACCGCGACGATGACGCCGTCCTGCACGACCACCACGCCGCGGTCGATCGGCTCCCCGGACACCGGGATCACCCGTGCACCCACGATGGCCACCGACCCGCCGGTGCGCGGCTGCCCCTGGGCGGTGGTGTCGGTCATGGTGCGAGCCCTCCGGCAAGTCGGGATGGTGAACGGCGGGACGGCGCCGGCCGGGCCCGAGGAAACGCCGCGGGCCGGTCCAGTCTGGCGCAGCCCAACCGCCGCGACATCGTGGGTCACGGACAACCCGCGGCACCGTCGTTGTCGCCGTCCACAGCGCAACCGCCACGGCGTCCGGTGGATCGCCCGTGTTCCGCCGTTGTACCAGCCGACAACCGGCCCGCCGCACCCGGGCCCGGCGAACCGGTGTCCGGGTCGCGGCCCCCGGCAGGCGCCATGCCCGCTCCGCGCCGGTTCACGGCCGATCGGGCCTGGCCGTTGTGGCATCCCACAACGGCTGCCGGGCAACTCTGCGCGCCGGAACGATGCTCGCGGGCACCGACCGGTAGATGGTGAACCCACCGTTTCCCGATGACCCAGACCGCAGCAGATCCCTGTGACCGGTATCGCGCGGACCCCGGGCGCCGACCGCCGCCGGGTGCCGTCACCATTGCGTCCCGAGCCATCCGACCCCTACCAGGAGGCACCCAGTGTCCCGAATCCTTGGCCGCCGACCGCTGGCCGCGGTCACCGCTCTGATCGCCGCCGCGGCGCTGGTGGCTGGCTGTTCCGGCGGCGGCTCCGCCACGGACACCAGCAGCACGCCGGCGGGCAATTCCACGACGGCCGGGTCCTCGTCCGCGGAGACGTCCGGCGGGTCGAGCGCCCCGGGCGCCAGCTCCAGCGAGCCCGGCGGCAGCTCCAGCGCCCCCGGTGAGTCGTCCTCCGGCACCGGGTCGGCCGAGCCGTCCAGCCCGCCGAAGGTCACGCCGAGTGGCTCGTACACCCTGGGCGTCACCAGCTACTTCCTGCAGCACCTGATGCCCGGCAACTCGGGCGGATCCAACGTCAACAGCGCGCTGTTCACCCCGCTGACCGTGGTCGACCCCAAGACCCGCGAGGTCCGCAACGCGGTTGCGGAGTCGATCACCAGTGACGACAACAAGGTGTGGGACATCACGCTGAAGGACGGCTGGAAGTTCTCCAACGGCGAGCCGGTGACGGCGCAGTCGTTCGCGGACTCCTGGAACGCCACCGCCAACCCCAAGAACGCCATGACCGGCAACCTGGACATGTCGATCTTCGCCGGCTACGCGGACATGAACCCGGCCCAGGGCGATGCCAAGGCCACCACGCTGTCCGGCGTCGAGGTGGTCGACGACCTGCATCTGAAGGTGACGCTGGACAAGCCGAACGCGCTGTTCCCCAGCCGGCTGTCCGGGTCCACCTTCGCACCGATCCCCACCGAGGCGGCCAAGGACTTCGCGGCGTTCGACCTGAACCCGATCGGCAACGGCCCGTACATGGTCACCGGCGGCGGGATGAAGGCCGGTGCGCAGCAGGTGGTGCTGGAGCCGAACCCGAACTACATCGGTGACGACCCGGCACACGCGGCGTCCGTGACGATCAAGTCCTACCAGGACTCGACCGCCATCTACACCGACTTCCAGGCCGGCGCCATCGATCTCGCGCTGGTGGACGGCAACGACCTGACCCAGGCCAAGGCCGAGTACCCGGACCAGGTGGTGGACGTCAACTACCCGGCGGTGGTCTACCTGGGCTTCCCGACCTGGGACCCGCGGTTCGACAACATCAAGGTGCGGCAGGCGATCTCGCTGGCCATCGACCGGCAGACCATCATCGACGCGCTGCTCAAGGGCAACGCCACGGTGGCCCAGGGCGTGGCGCCGGAGAGCCTGCCCGGCGGCGGCCAGACCGACTGCGAGTACTGCACGCTGGACGTGGACAAGGCCAAGTCCCTGCTGGCCGACGGCGGCGGCTGGTCCGGGCCGCTGACGCTGTACAGCTACTCCGACCCGACCAACGAGGCCGTGATGGGCGCCATCGCCAACCAGCTGCGCAGCAACCTGGGCATCGACGCCACGTCGGAGACCCAGCCGGTGGACCAGCTGTACAAGAACTTCGCCGACAAGAGCCTGAAGGGCGCGTTCCTGCTGTACAGCGGCACCAACATCGCGCACCTGTACGGCGAGGTCTCCGCGCTGTTCACCCCGGGCGTGCTGAACGCCAGCGCGTACTCCAGCGACAAGGTGACGGCGCTGCTGGACGAGGCGCTGAACGCCTCCAGCCCGGACGAGTTCACCGCCAAGGTGCAGGAGGCGTCCAAGACGGCGCTGGCCGACATGCCGATCGCCCCGCTGTACTACCCGGTGGGCGGGCTGCTGCACTCCACCAAGCTGTCCGGCGTGCAGCCCGAACTGCTCGGCGGCGCCGACCTGGCGGCGGTGCAGGTCAGCGGCTGACGACAGCCGGGCCGGCCGGGGCGTCACAGCGCCGTCCCGGCCGGCCCGGATCCGCACCCATACTGGGATGCGGTCGCCCGGTGAGCCGCGACCGCGGGGCGGCCGTCACCCGGCGGGCACGGCAGTCGTCACCCGGCGGGCCGGTTCGGTCGTCACCCGGTGGGCCGGCTCGGTCGTCAGCGAATAGGCGGCCGGCGGGCCGGGCGGTAGTCACCGGGTGGCCGTCACCCGGTCGGACGCCACCGGGCCGGTCGGCGGGTTGGTAGTGGGGAAGGAGGCCGCCGTTGTTGTGGCGGTACGTGGTGCGCCGGATCGGGGCGATGATCCCGGTCCTGCTGGGCACCACCTTCCTGATCTTCCTGGCGGTGTACGCGCTGCCCGGTGACCCGGTGCAGGCCATCGCCGGCCCCGGCCAGCCCATCCCGCCGGCGGTGGCCGCGGCGATCCGAGCCAAGTACCACCTGGACGACCCGCTGATCGTGCAGTACCTGCAGTACATGCGCCGACTGCTGACCGGCGACTTCGGCACCGACCTGAACGGCCGGGACGTCGGGGCGCTGATCGCGGCCAGCTGGCCGGTGACGATGAAGCTGGCGCTGACCGCCTGGGTGGGCGGCGGCGTGCTCGGGGTACTGCTGGGCACGCTGTCCGGCATCCGGGCCGGCGGCGTGGTGGACACCGGCACTCTGGCCGTCACCACCCTGCTGCTGGGGGTGCCGTACTTCGTCATCGCCTACGTGGCCAAGGTGGTGTTCGCGGTCAAGTGGGGGCTGCTGCCGCCGTCCGGCGTGTCCGACGGCTGGCCGCTGTCCTACATCCTTCCGGGCGGGGTGCTCGCGGTGTTCCTGGTGCCCGAGATCGCCCGGCTGACCCGGGCCAGTGTGATGGACAACCTGCGCAGCGACTTCGTGGACACCGCAGTGGCCAAGGGCCTGGACCGGCGAACCGTGGTGGTGCGGCACGTGCTGCGCACCTCGCTGGTGCCGGTGGCCTCGGTGCTGGGCCTCAGCCTGGGCTACCTGCTGTCCGGCAGCGTGCTGATCGAAGGCATCTTCAACATGCCCGGGCTCGGATTCGCCATCTTCCAGGGCATCGCCCAGCACAACGGCGCCACCGTGGTGGGCATCGGCACGCTGCTCATCCTGGTGTTCCTGGTGCTGAACCTGCTCGTCGACCTGTTGTACGGCGTGCTCGATCCGAGGATCCGCCTTGCCTGACCGCAGCGCACCGGACGCCGTGGCACCCGACGGGACGCGGCGCGATCCCGGGCTGCCCGATGCCGGCGTCCCCGTTGCCGGCCACACCGATCCGGACGCTGCGCAGCCGGACTCCGCGCAACCGGACGCCGTGCAGCCCGACGCCGTGCCGGCGGACGTTGCGCAACCGGACGCCGTGCAGCCCGACGCCGTGCCGGCGGACGCCGTGCCGGCGGACGCCGTGCTGCCGGATGCGATGGGCGCCGCGCTCGCCGACCCCGCGGGCGTGCTGGCCGCGGTGCAGGTGCCGCAGGAACAGCCGCTCGCCGAACCCGACGGGCGAGCCCCGCGGTACCGGCGCCGCCGGTGGGCGCTGCTGCGCCGGCCGCGGGTGCTGCTGCCGCTGCTGCTGGTGGCGCTGATCTGCCTGGTCGCCGTCGCCCCGGCGCTGTTCTCCGGCTGGTTCGGGCACGGCGACCCGCGGGCCTGCGACCTGATCAAGTCCGGCGCCTCCCCGGAGCCGGGGCATCCGTTCGGCTTCGACATCCAGGGCTGTGACCTGTACGCCAACGTGGTGTACGGCACCAGGGCTTCGCTGCTGATTGCGTTGCTGGTCACCGCCGCGGCACTGGTGATCAGCGTGGTGCTGGGGTCGCTGGCCGGCTACTACCGCGGCTGGGTGGACTCGGTGATCAGCCGGCTGATGGACATCTTCTTCGGCTTCCCGGCCCTGGTCGGCATGATCATCCTGCTCAACACCATCACGACCCGGAACGTCGTGACGGTGTCCGCCGTGCTGGCACTGTTCGCCTGGCCGCCGCTGACCCGGATCTTCCGCGCGTCGGTGCTGTCCACCACCAGCCTGGAGTACGTCACCGCCGCCAAGGAACTGGGCGCCTCCACGATGCGCATCCTCACCCGGCACGTGGTGCCCAACTCCATGGGGCCGCTGGCCGCGGTGCTCAGCCTGACCGTCGGCAGCATCATCACCGCGGAGGCGGGCCTGACCTTCCTGGGCGTCGGCCTGAAGGCGCCCACCATCTCCTGGGGGGTGCAGCTGAACATCGCCCAGCGCTACTTCACCACCGAACTGCACCTGTTGATCTTCCCGTCACTGTTCCTGTCGGTGACGGTGCTGGCCTGGGTGCTGCTGGGCGACGCGCTGCGCGACTACCTGGACCCGAAGGCCAAGGGGTGACGGGGATGACGGTGACCACGGTGCCGACAGTGCCGGCGGGCCCGGGCGTTCCGGCCGCGCCCGGGACCGGCAGCACCCCGCTGCTGGAGGTGTCCGGGCTGCGGGTGGAGTTCCGCACCGCACGCGGCACGGTGACGGTGCTGGACGGGGTGGACTACCAGCTGCACCGCGGCCGCACGCTGGCCGTGGTGGGGGAGTCCGGCTCGGGCAAGTCGGTGACGGCGCGGGCCATCATGGGCATCCTGCCGCGCAAGGCCGCCCGGATCACCGGCGGCTCGATCAAGCTGGCGGGCGTCGATGTGTTGCGGCTGCCGGAATCCCAGCGCCGCGCGGTGCGGGGCGCCCGCATCGCGATGATCTTCCAGGACGCCCTGTCGGCGCTGAACCCGGTGCTGCCGGTGGGTTTCCAGATCGTCGAGGGCTGCCGTCGCAAGGAGGGGCTGTCCCGCTCGGCGGGCCGCCGGCGGGCGGTGGAGCTGATGGACCAGGTCGGCATCCCGGCCGCCGCGGCCCGGGTGGACGCCTTCCCGCACGAGTTCTCCGGTGGGATGCGGCAGCGGGTGATGATCGCGATGGCGCTGGCCCGCGATCCGGAGGTGCTGATCGCCGACGAGCCCACCACCGCCTTGGACGTCACCATCCAGGCGCAGATCCTGCGGTTGCTGGCGGACCTGCAGGCGGAACGCAACATGGGGCTGGTGATGATTACCCACGACATGGGGGTGGTCGCGAACACCGCCGACGAGATCGCCGTGATGTACGCCGGCCGGGTGGTCGAGCGGGGTTCCGCCACGGACATCTTCGCCACCCCGGCGCATCCCTACACCCGGGCGCTCCTTGGCTCGATCCCGCGGCCGGAACTGCGCGGTCTGCGGCTGCCGGCCATCGCCGGCAGCCCGCCGGATCCGTCGGCCAAGCCCAGCGGCTGCCCGTTCCGGTCCCGCTGCCCGCAGGCCATCGCGGTGTGCGCGACCGACCCCCCGGTGGTGCGCTGGATGCCTGGCGGTGACGGGGATCCCACGACCGGCACTGCCGGGAACGCCGCCGGCGCAGCGGATCCCGGCGCTGTCAGCGCGGCCGGCGCTGTCAGCGCGGCAGGCGCTGGCGGCCCTGTTGGTGCCGGCGCAGCAAGAACGACCGACGGCGGTGACGGTGCAGCGGAAGTCACCGTCGGCGGTGACGGCGTCGCGCGGCCCGCCGCGGAGCGCATGGCCTCCTGCCACCTGCTCACCCCGCCCGGGGATCGGTCATGACGGGCGCCGTGACGCAGCGGCCCGACACCCGCGCCCGGCCCGCCGGAGAGGTGGTGCTGCAGGTCACCGACCTGGTCAAGAAGTACCCGGTGCGCGGGGCGAGCGGCCGCGGCACGCTGACCGCGGTGGACGGTGTGTCACTCAGCCTGCGGCGGGGCCAGACCCTGGGCCTGGTGGGCGAATCCGGCAGCGGGAAGTCCACCGTCGCCAAGCTGCTGGTCGCGGTGGAGCGGCCCACCTCCGGCACCATCGACGTACTCGGGCAGCCGATGCACGCGCTGTCCGGCTCCCGGCTGCGGCGCGCCCGGCAGGACATCCAGCTGGTGTTCCAGGACCCGTACACCTCGCTGGATCCGCGGCTGACCGTCTCCGACATCGTCGGCGAGCCGCTGTCCATCCACGCCGACCTGGTGCCGCGCCGGGGCCGCCGCCGGCGCATCGCCGAGCTGCTGGAGATGGTCGGCCTGGGCTCGGGTTTCGCCGAGCGGTTGCCGCACCAGCTGTCCGGTGGCCAGCGGCAGCGGGTGGGCATCGCGCGGGCGCTGGCGTTGCAGCCGAAGATCCTGGTGCTGGATGAACCGGTGTCCGCGCTGGACATGTCGGTGCAGGCGCAGATCGTCAACCTGCTCACCGACCTGCAGGCCGAACTCGGCTTGAGCTACGTGTTCATCGCGCACGACCTCGGCGTAGTGGCGCACCTGTCGGACCAGATTGCGGTGATGTACCTGGGCCGGATCGTGGAGCAGGGCAGCCACGATGAGGTGTTCGGCACGCCGGCGCATCCGTTCAC
>DASSTH010000314.1:0-4369 GCA_035708025.1 Nakamurella sp.
ACGGCTCCGGCGTGGCCGGTGCCCAGGTGCAGATCGACGGGTCCAACCAGTTGGTCATCACCGTGCCGGGGCAGGACAACCTGGAGGGCCTGACCCGCAGCGCCAAGCTGAACATCCGCCCGGTGATCAACACCTGGGTGAACCCGGCCCTGGCCAGTGCCATCACCACCCCGGCCACTGGCAGTGCGACCGCCACCGGCAGCCCGACAGCCACCGGCAGTGCGACGGCCACCGGCTCGACGTCCGGCACCGCCGCGCCCACCAGCAAGTCCACCGCCGTGGCGGAGAACAACCCCACCGGCACCAGCGGTACCGCGGCCACCACCAGTGCCGGTCAGGGTCTGCGTGGCCCGGGCGCCGCGCTGGCCCCCCGGGCGGGCAGCAGCGCCCCGACCACCGGAGCGAGCGGCACCACCGGGGCATCGTCCAGTCCGGAGCCCACCTCGACTGCCGGGACGACGGCGGCGACCGGCAGCACCGGGGCGACGGGCACGACGGCCCAGTCCGGCACCGCGACGACCACGGTGAACCCGACCGCCCCGGTCACCAGCCCGCCGCCGAAGTCGGTCTTCCCGACGGGCAGCGACGCCGACGTGCCGACCCAGCCGGCGGGCAAGGACGCCTCCGGGTGGGCCGCCTGGCAGACCGCGGCCAGCGCGTTCGCCAACGGCGGCGGGCCGACCTGCGCGCAGATCGAGTACTACCAGGGCCTGGACAACCCCGACAAGCCGCTGCTGGCATGCGACGAGGCCGGCACCTACGTGTACCTGTTGGACAAGACCCTGATCCCGGGGACCGAGATCAGCGACGCCACCTCCGGGTTGGACACCCAAGGCGGTCACGGCTGGGTCATCAACGTGACCTTCAAGTCCGGCGGCTTCAGCACCTGGTCCACCTACACCACCGGCCACGTCGGCACCCAGACGGCGTTCACCCTGGACGGCCAGGTGCTGTCCGCGCCGAGCATCAACGAGCCGATCACCACCGCCACCACGATGGTTTCCGGCAGCTTCACCCAGGCCAGTGCGAAGTCGCTGGCCGACTCGCTGAAGTTCGGTGCGCTGCCGCTGGCCTTCGACCGGCAGGAGTCCGAGCAGGTCTCCGCCGAACTCGGCTTCCAATACCTCAAGGCGGGTCTGATCGCCGGCGGCATCGGGCTGGCGCTGGTGGTCATCTACTGCCTGATCTACTACCGGCTGCTCGGCCTGATCACCATCCTGTCGCTGGTGCTGTCCGGTGGCCTGGTCTACGCGGTGATGGTGCTGCTCGGCCGGTGGATCGGGCTGAGCCTGGACATGGCGGGCATCGCCGGTCTGATCATCGCCATCGGCATCACCGCGGACTCCTTCGTGGTCTATTTCGAACGAATAAAGGACGAGGTGCGGGAGGGCCGCACCTTCCGCTCTGCGGTGCCGCGCGGCTGGGCGCGGGCGAAGCGGACCATCCTGTCCGCGGACGCGGTGTCGTTCCTGTCGGCCGCGATCTTGTACATCCTGGCGGTGGGTGACGTGAAGGGCTTCGCCTTCACCCTTGGTCTGTCCACCGTGCTGGACCTGGTGGTGGTCTTCCTGGTGACCCACCCGCTGGTGGCGCTGGCCTCCGGTGCCAAGGTCTTCGGGTCGCCGTTGTGGTCGGGACTGGGCAGTGTCGCCAGGGCCGGCCTGGAGCACCGCACGGCCACCGCCCGCCTGCAGGCGAAGGAGGCCTGAGATGGCAGACACGTCCGGCACCTCGATTCCCACCGATGCCAGCGGGCTGCCCGAGGGCGCCGCGCCGATCACCGCCCAGCAGAGCAAGGCGGCCACCCGGCACCACAGCCTGCTGTCCCGGCTGTCCACCGGCACCGGCGCGTTCAACATCATCGGCCACCGGCGCTGGTACTACGTGTTCTCGGCGTCGATCGTGCTGCTGTCGATCCTGTTGATCATCATCCGGGGCTTCAACTTCTCCCTGGACTTCGTCGGCGGCACCCAGCTGACCTTCCACCCCACCAGTCCGGTGAGCAACGAGCAGGTGGCCAAGGTGGTGCTGGATGCCACCGGCACCCAGACCGACAGCGTGGTGACCGTCGGCTCCAACATCCAGGTCGGCATGCCGGCTCTGACCGCCGACAAGGTCACCGACGCCAAGGAGGCGCTGACCGACGCGTTCCACCTGACCAGCGCGGTCTCCGACTCCGCGGTGTCCGGCACCTGGGGCAGTGAGATCTCCACCAGGGCGCTGATCGCCGTGCTGGTGTTCCTGGTGGCGGTCGCCGCCTTCATCTGGCTGCGCTATGAACACCGCGTCGCGATCGGCGCCGTGGTGTCGGTGCTGCACGACCTGGTGGTCGCCGCCGGTGTGTACGCACTCGTCGGATTCGAGGTCGCGCCCGCCACGGTGATCGGTCTGCTGACCATCCTGGGCTTCTCGCTGTACGACACCGTGGTGGTCTACGACAAGGTGCAGGAGAACACCAAGGGACTGACGTCGCTGCTGCGCCGCACCTATCCCGAGGCGGCCAACCTGGCCATCAACCAGACCCTGATGCGGTCGATCAACACCTCGCTGATCGCGCTGTTGCCGGTGGCCGGGCTGCTGGTGGCCGGCGTGGCACTGTTGGGTTCCGGCACGTTGAAGGACCTGTCGCTGGTCATGCTGGTCGGCATGCTGGTCGGCGCCTACTCGTCGGTGTTCCTCGCGGTGCCGATGGCCGTCGATCTGAAGATGCGCGACCCGGTGATCAAGTCGCACACCCACCGGGTGGAGGCCAAGCGCCGCAGCGAGGGCCTGATCGTGGACGCCGACGGCGACCCGGTCGCCCGGGTGGGCGTGGCGGCCGACGCGGCCGGTGACGGTGGTCCGGTGCGGCACACCCTGCCCGGGTCGCAGGCCGCACCGGCATCGCCGCTGCTCAAGCCCGGGTCCGGTCCGCTGCCCGGCGTCAAACCGGTCCGGCCCAGCGGCAAGACGGGCGGGTCCCGCTCCGGCGCCGCGCCCCGCGGGAAGTCCCCCCAGCCGGGCGGCAAGGCGGCGCAATCCGGCGGCAAGCTGACCCAGCCCGGCGGCCCGCGGCCGGCCGGCAAGCGCAGTCGCTGACCGCGCGGGCAGCGCGGCGGTGACGGGTACACCGGGAGAGACCGTGACGGGGACACCGGGCGAGGCGACCGTGACGGGCACACCAGGCGACGCGACCGTGACGGGCACGCCGGACGCGGCGACCGTGGCGGGCACCCGGGTGAAGCGACCGTGACGGGCACACCGGACGCGACTGTGACGGGTACGCCGGACGCGGCCGCCGCGGCGTCCGAGGCCATCGACCGGCTGACCCGGGTGGTGCGCGACTTCCCCAGCCCCGGCGTGCTGTTCCGGGATCTGACGCCGGTGCTGGCCGACCCGCAGGGCCTGCGGGCGCTCACCGCCGGCCTGGCCACCGTGCCGGGCATCGACACCGTCGAACAGGTGGCGGGGCTGGAGGCCCGCGGTTTCCTACTGGCGGCGGTGCTGGCCGGCCACCTGGGCACCGGGGTACTGGCCGTGCGCAAGGCCGGCAAGCTGCCCGGCCGGGTGCTCGCCCAGCAGTACGAACTGGAGTACGGCAACGCCGCCCTGGAGGTGAACGCCGACGACGTCCGGCCGGGGGCCCGCATCCTGGTGGTGGACGACGTGCTGGCCACCGGGGGGACCGCCGCGGCGGCCTGCGCGCTGCTGGAACGCGCCGGCGCGCAGGTGGTGGGCATCGCGGTGGCGATCGAACTGGACGCGCTGGGCGGGCGGTCCCGGGTGCCGGACGTGCCGCTCACCGCACTGCGGCACTACTGATCCGGCCCGTCGTTCCGGACGGGGCCGGACGACCCGGCGCTATGCTCGATCATCGGGCGCGATCTGCTCGAATCGTCCCGAGCCGGGCGGAATCCTGTGGCGTGTGCCGACGTTGCACGTGACCCGGAGCGAGGAGGGAGGTGGGCCGATGGCGGAGACCCGAGTACCCGTGACGAGTGCCGCGGAGCGCGACGCCGCTGCCCACGGCTCACCGCCCGCCCCGGCAGGCAACGGCGGAACCGACGGCACCCGGGCCAAGAGCGGAACCGAAGCGCCACGGTCGAACGGCAGCGACGGAACGCGCCCCAACGGTAGTACCGACAGTGGAACCGGCGAGGCACGGGCCAATGGCGGAAGTAGCGATGCGCGGCCCAACGGCGGAAGCGGCGCCGGCGCATCGCAAAGGACCGGAGCCTCGGCCGCGTCCACTGCGCCGAGCCGGTCCACTTCCGCCACGGCGCCCACCGCGCCCACGGCGCCCACCGTGTCCACTGCTCCGAGCCGGTCCACTTCCCCCACGGCGCCCACCGCGCCCTCGGTGTCCACTGCGCCGAGCCGGTCCGCTTCG
>DASSTH010000315.1:0-2198 GCA_035708025.1 Nakamurella sp.
CTTCCGGCTACCTCGGGTTGGTTCAGCTGGTGGCGGCCGCGGATCCGGGGGTGCTGCCGGTGGCGGGGGCCGAGCCGGTAGCGCTGGCAGTGGCCGACCCCGTAGTGGTAGCTGAGCCCGTAGCGGGGGCCGAGCCCGTAGCGGGAGCCGAGCCGGTGGCGGGGGCCGAGCCGGTCGCGCTGGCAGGAGCCGAGCCCGTGGCAGGAGCGGACCCGGTGGCGGTCGGCACGCCGCTGCTGGCGGTGGTCGAGTAGTCACCGGTCTGCGACACCGACCCCGACGGGATCGTCACCGTCTTGATCGTCACCTTCTCGGCCGGTTCACCGTCCTGCGCCGGCTTGCCGTCCTTCACGGCCCCCTTCTTGGCGATCGCCTCCACCACGTCCAGCCCCTTGGTGACCTTGCCCAGCACCGTGTAATTCGGATTGAGCGTGGAGTCGCCGTACACGATGAAGAACTGCGATCCGTTGGTGTCCGGGCCGCTGTTGGCCATGGCCAGGGTGCCCTTGGTGTACTTCTCCGTGCCCTGCAGCTCGTCGTCGAAGCTGTAGCCGGGGCCGCCGGTGCCGGTGCCGGTCGGGTCGCCGCACTGCAGCACCTTGAGGGTGGCGGCGGTGGTCAGCCGGTGGCACGGGGTGTCGTCGAAGTAGTGCTGGCTGGCCAGCGACAGGAACGACTCCACCGCGCACGGGGCGTTCGCCCGGTCCAGCTGGAAGGTCAGCGCCCCGGTGTTCAACGTCACCGTGGCGTCCACCGTGCCGGTGTTGGCCGGCGAGAGGTTGGTGGGCGGCGTGACGGTCTTGGCCGCCTTGCCGCCGGCCGGGTAGGAACACGGGGTGCTCGGAGCGCTGGAGGAGGAGGTCGCGGCGCCCGAGGAACTGGTTGCGCTGGATCCGTCGTCGGCCGACGCGGTGCTGGATCCGCGCGTGGTGAAGAACCACACGCCCCCCGCGATGATCAGCACCGCGGCCACCACGCCGACGATCATCAGCCGGCGCCGCTGGGCCTGCGCACGCTGCTGACGCCGGACCAGCTGGCGCTCCAACTTGCGGCGGGCGGCTTCCCGGCGCTGCTGATTGCTGGGCACTGACGAACTCCTTCGTGGCACTGCTGGCAAGGGCCACCGGCCGCCGCGAACCACGCGGAAGCCGATGGAACGGACACGGACCCACCCGGCCGGTGAGTCTAGGCGGCCGACCGGTGCACCCGGCGCGGATCACATGTGAACACGCTGTGTGCCCGACCGGCAACGGTGCAGGCCGGCGGCGGTGACGATCCCGGCGGCCCGCGGACCGTCCGATGGCGGCGGCCCACGCGTGATCTGCCCCGATAGGGTAGCCCGGTGCTGGTCGCGGGATTTCCGGCCGGGGCGCTGGCCGCCAACTGCTACGTGCTGGCCCCCGGCGACGGTGCGAGTTGCGTGGTGGTCGACCCCGGCCAGGACGCTGCTGGCCGGTTGAACCAGGTGTTGGCGGAGCACCGGCTCACCCCGGTAGCGGTGCTGCTGACCCACGGGCACCTGGACCACATCGCATCGGCCCGGGCGGTGTGCGACGCCCGCGGCATCCCGGCCCTGGTGCATCCGGCGGACGAGTACATGCTGGACGACCCGATGGCCGCGCTGTCCCCGGAGCTCCGGGCCGGTGTGGGCGCCCTGCTCGGACCCGGCGACGACCTGTCCGCGCTGCGGCCGGCGGAGGTGCAGCCGCTGGCCGCCGGGGAGCTGCCACTGGCCGGGCTGCCCATCGAGGTGCTGCACACCCCGGGTCACACCGGCGGCTCGGTGGTCTACCGCATCCCCGGGTCGGGTGCAGGCGAGGCGGCCCGGCCGGAGCTACTGCTCACCGGCGACACCCTGTTCGCCGGATCCATCGGGCGGACCGACCTGCCCGGCGGCTCGTCACCGCAGCTCCTGGCGTCCATCGTGGCGAAACTGCTGACCCGGCCGGACGATGCCGTGGTGCTGCCGGGGCACGGTCCGGGCAGCACCATCGGCGCGGAGCGGGCCACCAACCCGTTCCTGCGGAGTCTGAGCTGAGCGGGGCATGGACCGGCTCCCGACTGGGCTGGGACGAGGCGGGCTACTTCGCGGCATCAACCGATGCGCCGGGTTCCGAAAAGTCGCACCTCGTTGCGCGTCGCTGGTTCGCCACCTGCACAAACGCGGGAAACCCGCGATCGAGTTGCGACTTTTCGGA
>DASSTH010000316.1:0-2135 GCA_035708025.1 Nakamurella sp.
CAAGGAACAGGGGTTGTGGCACGACCCCGCGGTGGAGCCGGTGTACTCCCAGGTGGTGGAGTTGGATCTGGGCAGCATCGTGCCGTCGATCGCCGGGCCCAAGCGGCCGCAGGACCGCATTCCGCTGGCGGCCGCGAAGCACACGGTGCGCGGCCTGCTGGCCGATCCGAGCGCCAACGTGCGCACCCTGACCGCCCTGGACGACGCGATCGACGACACTTTCCCGGCCAGCGACCCGTTCGAGGGCGACGACAACCTGACCGACGGCAAGGCTCCGCGCGGCGCCTGCCCGTGCGGGCAGGAGCACGACTGGCCGTCCACCCCGCAGCAGCTGGAGCTCGACGGGCAGCAGCAGACGGTGGACAACGGTGACGTGGTGATCGCGGCGATCACCTCCTGCACCAACACCTCCAACCCGTCGGTGATGATCGGGGCTGCCCTGCTGGCCCGCAACGCGGTGGAGAAGGGCCTGCAGCGCAAGCCGTGGGTGAAGACCTCGCTGGCGCCCGGATCCCGAGTGGTGACGGACTATTTCGAGCGTTCGGGCCTCACCCCGTACCTGAACAAGCTGGGCTTCGATCTGGTCGGCTACGGCTGCACCACCTGCATCGGCAATTCCGGGCCGCTGATCGACGAGGTGGCAGCGGCGGTGGACGCCGGCGACCTGACGGTGGCGTCGGTGCTGTCCGGCAACCGAAACTTCGAGGGTCGCATCCATTCACAGACCCGGATGAACTTCCTGGCATCGCCACCGCTGGTGGTGGCCTACGCGCTGGCCGGGTCGATGCACGTGGACCTGACCCGTGACCCATTGGGCACCGGCAGCGACGGTGCGCCGGTCTACCTGGCCGACATCTGGCCCTCCACTGCGGATGTCAAAAAAGTGGTGGACTCCTGCGTGGAGGCGAGCATGTTCACCGCCGGCTATTCCGACGTGTACGCCGGTGACGACAACTGGCGCAGTCTGCCGGTGCCGGAGGGCCAGCAGTTCGAGTGGGACGACGAGTCCACCTACGTGCGCAATCCGCCGTACTTCGACGGCATGCAGGCCGAGCCCGCGCCGCTGACCGATATCACCGGTGCCCGGGTGCTGGCCAAACTGGGCGATTCGGTGACCACCGACCACATCTCGCCGGCCGGAACCATCAAGCGGGACTCCCCCGCCGGCGCCTACCTGATGGAACACGGGGTGCAGCCCAGGGACTTCAACTCCTACGGCTCCCGGCGCGGCAACCACGAGGTGATGATCCGCGGCACGTTCGCCAACATCCGGTTGCGCAACCAGCTTCTGGAGTCCGAGAATGGCGCCGTGGAGGGCGGGTTCACCCGGCAGTTGCCGGGCGGCGACCAGACCACCATCTTCGAAGCGGCGCAGACTTACGCCGCCGCCGGGGTCCCGCTGATCGTGCTGGCCGGCAAGGAGTATGGATCAGGGTCGTCCCGGGACTGGGCGGCCAAGGGCACCCTGCTGCTGGGCGCGCGGGCGGTACTGGCCGAGTCGTTCGAACGGATCCACCGGTCCAACCTGATCGGCATGGGGGTGCTACCGTTGCAGTACGCCGACGGCGAGACCGCCGAGACGCTGGGCCTGACCGGCACCGAGGTGTACTCCATCACCGGCCTGGCGGGGGTGGACGACGTGCCGGAGACGGTGACGGTCCGGGTGCAGCCGGACGGGGGCGAGGCCCGGGAGTTCACCGCCCGGGTGCGCATCGACACCCCGACCGAACGGGCCTACTACCGGCACGGCGGCATCCTGCAGTACGTGCTGCGCCAACGCATGTCGGCCTGACGCCGCGCCGCTTCCGCGTGGATCAACTCGGCAGGCATGGATCAAGTACGGGGATCTGTGACTGGTGCGACTGGAGGGACCGACTTCGTCCATGCCCACGAAGTTGATCCATGCGGGACCGGGGCCCGGCGGGTCAGGCGGGCCGGTCGGGACCCGGGGCCGGGCGGGACCCGGGGCCGGGCGGGACCCGGTGCCGGGCGGGTCAGGCGCCGAGGTGGGCCAGCGCGGTTCCGACCACGATGCCGGCCGCCAGGATGACGATCAGCACCCGGAACGCCCACAGCGGCGCGGGATGTCGCACCGCGCGGTGCTCCCCGGACGGCCGGTAGGCGGCCGCGCCGCG
>DASSTH010000317.1:0-6315 GCA_035708025.1 Nakamurella sp.
AGTCCCTTGTGCGGCCGCTGTTGCTCCCGGGCGGCCTTGTCCAGCAGCCGGCCGATCTCCACGTTCGCGGCGCTGGCCAGCATCAGGGCCAGCGCGATCCCCACGTTCGGCACCGAGAGCCGGAATCCGGCCGCCGCCGACCGCACCAGCGGCAGGATCAGCGCGGCCGCCAGGGTCGCCAGCAGGAACGCCTTGACCACCGGGCGCGCTTCGGCGAACCGCTGGTCGTCCAGGGTGCCCGGCACACCGGTGGCACCGGCGAACCGGTCGGCGCCGGCCGCCTGAACCCCCCGGAGCGTGCCCCCCTCGCGCTCGTTCACACCCGTGCCCCGTCCGACTGCAGGCCGTTTGACGCCTGTTGGGCTAATTGAAACACCACCGGAGGACGGGCCGGGACACGACGGCCCGGCCGGCCCGTCGGCGGATCGATCGGGTCGTCGCCGATCGGGGTACTGCTCGGATAGGTGCTCGCTCCCGGCCCCACCGTTACAGAGTTCCCAGCCGGGGCTGTGCGTCGTCCGGTCGGACCACCCGATTCCGGCCGGGCTGCGCCTGGCTGCCGACCGGTGCTTCCGGGTTTCCGCGCGGCGGCCGGTGGACACCCGAGGGCAACACCGAACGGGCCGCCGAAGGTAAGGCGCACCTGTCTTGACTGGCTCAAGTTTGCGTGATGTGGTGGGGATGCCCCGCAACCGATCTCGTCCGGAGGAGACAACACCGATGACCAGCACAACCCAGCCCGGATCGACCACTGGCTCGGGTGCCCCGGCACCCAGCGACCGTCATTCGTTGACCGCCGGCACGAACGGCCCGTTGCTGCTGCACGACGTGCACTTCCTGGAGCAGATGGCGCACTTCAACCGGGAGCGGGTGCCCGAGCGCAGCCCGCACGCGAAGGGCTCGGGCGCCTTCGGCGTGCTGGAGGTGACGCAGGACGTCTCGCAGTACACCAAGGCCGCGCTGTTCCAGCCGGGCGCCCGCACCGAGATGCTGGCCCGGTTCTCCACCGTGGCCGGGGAGCAGGGCAGCCCCGACACCTGGCGGGACGTCCGCGGGTTCGCGCTGAAGTTCTACACCAGCGAGGGCAACTACGACATCGTCGGCAACAACACGCCGATCTTCTTCCTGCGCGACCCGATGAAGTTCCCGCACTTCATCCGCAGCCAGAAGCGGCTGCCCGACTCCGGGCTGCGGTCCAACCAGATGCAATGGGACTTCTGGACGCTGAACCCGGAGTCGGCGCACCAGGTGACCTACGTGATGGGCATCCGCGGGCTGCCCAAGTCCTGGCGGAACATGAACGGCTACGGCTCGCACACCTACATGTGGGTGAACGCCGCCGGCGCGAAGTTCTGGGTCAAGTACCATTTCCACACCAGCCAGGGCATGGCGTACCTGTCCAACTCCGAGGCGGCCGCGATCACCGGGGAGGACGCCGACTACCACCGGCGTGACCTGTTCGACGCGATCGCCCGCGGGGACCACCCGAGTTGGAAGGTCTCGGTGCAGGTGATGCCGTACGACGACGCCAAGGAGTACCGGTTCAACCCGTTCGACCTGACCAAGGTCTGGCCGCACGCCGACTATCCGGTGATCGAGGTCGGCCGGTTCACCCTGAACCGCAATCCGGAGAACTTCTTCGCCCAGATCGAGCAGGCGGCGTTCTCGCCCGGCAACACGGTGCCCGGGATCGGGCTGAGCCCGGACAAGATGCTGCTGGGCCGGTCGTTCGCCTACAACGACGCGCAGCGCAACCGGATCGGCACCAACTTCCACCAGTTGCCGGTGAACAGGCCGATCGTGCCGGTGAACACCTACATGTTCGACGGGCAGATGACCTACGAGCACTCCGGCGCGGCGCCGGTGTACGCCCCGAACAGCGCGGGCCGGTCGTACGCCGACGGGCCCGCCCGGCCGGAGGAGACCTGGGAGGTGGACACCGAACTGGTGCGCAGCGCCTACCGGCTGCACGCCGAGGACGACGACTTCGGCCAGCCCGGCACCCTGGTGCGCCAGGTGATGGACGACGCGCAGCGCGTGGCGCTGGTGGAGCAGGTCTCCGGCAGCCTGCTGGGCGGCGTGCACGGGGAGGTGCTGGAGCGGGCGCTGCAGTACTGGAAGAACATCGACCCGGACGTCGGCAAGCAGATCGAGCACACGGTGCGCGGCGGTGCCGCCCCGGAGCCGGCCGAGGGCATGGGCGAGGCCTGACCCCGGCAAGCCCCGGCGAGGATCAACTTCCCCCGGCGAGGATCAACTTCGGCCCATTGGGCGGAAGTTGATCCTCGCGACGGGAAGTTGATCCTCGCGGGAGGAGTGCCTCGCGGGAGGGGGTCAGCGGCGGGCGAGCACCACGGTCGCGCCGAGGTCGTCGTCGCGCTCCACCCGCGGGGACAGCCCGGCGGCGGTGACGGAGTCCGCCAGCGCGCCCGCCTGCCGCTCCGCGCACTCCATCAGCAGCACGCCGCCGGGCGCCAGCCAGGCCGGGGCCCCGGCGACGACCCGGCGCAACACGTGCAGCCCGTCATCGCCGCCGTCCAGTGCCACCGCGGCCTCGTGCAGCCTGGCCTCGGCCGGCATGAAGTCGATCTCCCCGGTCGGCACGTACGGGGCGTTGGCCAGCAGCAGGTCCACCTGGCCGGCCAGGTCGCGGGGGAGCGGGTCGTACAGGTCCCCGGCATGCACCCGGCCGCCCAGCGGCCGCACGTTGCGGCGGGCGCAGCGAACGGCCGCCGGGTCGATCTCGCTCGCGTGCAGCCGCGCGCCGGGCACCCGGGCGGCCACCACGGCGCCCAGCGCCCCCGCGCCGCAACACAGGTCGACCACCACCGGCGCGGGCCCGGCGGCGCCGGCCAGCCGCGCAGCCCGGTCGGCCAGGAACTGCGACCGGCGGCGCGGCACGAACACCCCCTCGTCCACGGCCAGCCGCATGCCGCAGAACTCGACCCAGCCCAGCACGTGCTCCAGCGGTGCGCCGGCCGCGCGCCGGTCCACCAGCCGGTCCAGGTCGGGGCCGGCGGCCCCGGTACCCAGCAGCAGCGCCGCCTCCTGCTCGGCGAACACGCAACCGGCGGCCCGCAGCCGCTGCACGACGGTCGCCCGGTCCGGCGCCGGGGCCGTGCGGGGGGTCACTCGAGGGCTCCCGCCCGCCGCTGGGTCCGGCGCCCATATCGCGCGCCGGTCATCTGCGGGTCCAGTCCGCCGCCCGGTCGGCCACCTGGGCTCCGGCGCCGGCGCGGTCCGCGCAGGAGGCGAAACCCAGCCAGGTGTGCCGGTTACCGGCCCAGCACCAGCCCACCTTGGGCGCCCCGCGGTTGGCCGATCCGTCCCGGCCGGTGCCGCCGGAGATCCAAATCGCCGGAGTACGGGCGTCCAGCCTGCCGTTCGGCCTGCGCAGCCGGGAGCCGATCGTCATGAAGCAGCGTCCCGGCTCCAGCGCCTCCGGCTGCTGCAGCAACCAGCAGATGCCCTCGGTGAGCAGCAGCGGCGAGCGACCGGCGGCCCGGATCGCCGGCAGCGCCTCGTCCGCGCTCCAGTTGCGCATCTCGTCACCGCGGTCCGGGTTCCGCACTAGGTAGAGCGGGCCGTCCGGGACGGTGACGGTGTCGACGGGGCGGAACGCGTCCACATCGGTCATGTCGACCACCACGAACCCGGGCTTGCCGGATCGGCGCAGCAGCGGGGTGAGCAGTGACGCGGGCGCCAGGTCCGGGTGAACAGCGAGCACCGCGGACCCGTCACCGCCGGCTGCCAGGGCCGCCGCGGCCGTCCGCAGCTTGGCGGCCGAGAGTCCGGTGAGCGCGGGCAGTCCCAGGTCGATCAGGGTCCGGGCCTGGGCGGCGATGGGCGGCAGGGCGGGCAGTGGGGTAGCGGTCGGCAGTGGGGTAGCAGCGGGCAGCGGAGTAGCGGTCGACAGAGAGGTAGTGGCCGGCAGGGGCGTAGTGGTCGGCAGGGCAGAAGCGGCGGGCTGGGATGTCACACGGCCTCCAGATCGCGTTGGGCGGGCCCTGCGGCAACGATCACCAGGGGCTGAGGGTTCCGCCCGCTCAGGGTGCCTGCCGCCACCAGTCGTCGGCCGGACCCACCGGGTGGGCCCGCTTGTGCCGGGTGACCGTGTACCAGCGCTCGATCCGCTCGGCGGCCTGCGGCGGTACTTCCCGGCCCTCCAGGTAGTCGTCGATCTGCTGGTAGCTCACGCCCAGCGCCTCCTCGTCCGGCAGCGCGGGGCGGTCGTCCTCCAGGTCCGCGGTCGGCACCTTGCGCCAGGTGCGCTCGGGGGCGCCGAGGTGCTGCAACAGCGCCGCACCCTGCCGCTTGTTCAGCCCCGCGAGCGGGGTGATGTCGCAGGCCCCGTCACCGAACTTGGTGTAGAAGCCGGTGACCGCCTCGGCCGCGTGGTCGGTGCCGATCACCAGCAGCCCCAACTGCCCGGCGATCGCGTACTGCACCACCATCCGCTCCCGGGCCTTGACGTTGCCGCGCACGAAGTCCCGCAGGTCCGGGCCGCCCGGCGAGCCCGCCGGGTCCGACGGCCCGGGCAGGTCGGCGAGCGCCTTGCCGGTGTCGGCCGAGATGGCGTCCGTGCCCGGCCGGATGTCCACCGTGCTGGCGTGGTCCGGCCGGATGAACTCCAGCGCCAGCCTGGCGTCCGCCTCGTCCGCCTGCGTCCCGTAGGGCAGCCGGACCGCCACGAACAGCGCGTCCGGTCGCCCCTGCGCGCGGGCGCGTTCCACGGCGAGCTGGGCCAGCCGGCCGGCCAGCGTGCTGTCCTGCCCGCCGCTGATGCCCAGCACGAACCCGCGCGCCGGGGTGCTGGCCAGGTACTCGACCAGGAAGCCGACCCGGCGCTGCACCTCCTCGGCCGGGTCGATCTCCGGCCGCACCCCCAACTCGGCGATGATCCGGTCCTGCAGCTCGCTCATTCCGCCGACTGTACTGCCGGCCCCGCGACGAACTCGTGCTGCGCCAGGAAGATCCCGGCCGGGTCCAGCTGGGCGCGGATCGCCAGCAGCCGGCGCCAGGTCGCATCGTCGAAGGCGGTGCGCGGATCGACCGGCCGCTCGGCCAGGTTCAGGTAGTGGCCGGAGTGCACGCCGGCCAACGCGGCCAGCGCGGCGGTGGTGTCCCGCAACCCGCGGGCGGCGTGCTCGGCGGTGGGCGCCGCGGCCAGCAGGTAGGCGGCGTGATCGCCGGGCAGCCGGCCCAGCGCGCCGGCACCGTCCGGGACGCGGCCCAGCGCGCCGCCGAGTTGCCGCAGCTCGGCCATCAACACGGCGGTGTCCGCACCCGGGCCGACGGCCGCCAGCAGGCCGGCGATGGCGGCCTCGTCCAGGCTGCGCACCAGCCCGCCACGGCCAACCGCCGGGGTGGGGACCTCGGGGTCCAGGTGCATCCGCCCGATGCCGGCGGCCGGCACGCGGGCCCAGGTGTCGATCTCCGGCCGCAGCGCTCGGAAACCGGCCAGCAGCCGCCGGCCGGTCTCGTCGCTGCCGGTCACCGCCCCGTCCAGGATCACCACCGCGCGGCCGCGCAGTTCCTCCGGCAGGTGCGGGAACGGTGGGAACCGCATGGCGCGCAACGAGGTGCTGATCTCCTCCGGCGCGTCGCGCGCCCAGTCGTTCCAGAACCGCAGTACGTGCTCGTATCGGTCCAGGCCCCACACCATCCGGCCGGCGTACACATCGGCGATAGGCAGCAGGCGCAGCTCGAGGGCGGTCACCACGCCGAGGTTCGCCCCGCCGCCGCGCAACGCCCAGAACAGCTCGGCATGCCGGTCCGGCCCGGTGTGCAGCAGCGCGCCATCGGCGGTGACCACGTCCAGGGCGGTGACGGAGTTGCAGGTCAGGCCGAATCTGCGGGCATACCAACCGATGCCGCCGCCCAGCGCCAGCCCGGCCACCCCGACGTCCGGCGACGAGCCGTGCAGCGCCGCCAGCCCGTACCCGCCGGCCGCGCAGACCAGGTCGTCCCAGATGGCCCCGGCCTGCACCCGGGCGAGCCGGTGCCCGGCGTCGACGGCGACCGCGGTCATCCCGGTGGTGCGTAGCAGCAGCACGTCGTCCAGGCCGCGGGCGGCCAGCGCCTGGGCGCCGTGACCGGTGCCCTGCGGGGCGATGCGCAGCCCCAGATCCGCGGCGGCCCACACCAGTTGCTGCACCTGGGCGGCGGTCACCGGCTCGGCGACCGCCGCGGGCCGCTGCTGCACGGCCAGGTTCCATGGCGTGCGCAACCGCTCATAGGCCTCGTCACCGGGGACGGCGACCAGTTCCGGGAACCGCGCCTTCAAGCGGCGGGCCGGGGTCAGTGCCGGGCGGC
>DASSTH010000318.1:0-6026 GCA_035708025.1 Nakamurella sp.
TGCAACCAGGACGCGTTGGTCGACGGTCCTGGCATGCTCGACGGCGGCTACAACGTGGTGTCCGACGAGACCTGCAGCATGGCCGCCGACGGCACCAGCTTGATCAATACCGACCCGCAACTGGGCCCGCTGCAGGACAACCGCGGCCCGACAGCCACCATGCTGCCGGCATCCGGCAGCCCGGCCCTCAACCTCATCCCGACCGGCACCGCCGTCGGGGCGCCGGGCGTCACCGGTCCCACCGGGCCGACGCTGTCCGCCGGTGCCCGGGCCGCGCTGCGGCAGGCCACGCTGCTGGCGGACGGGCCGGACGCGACCGTGCTGTGCAACACCGGGGTGCTGGACCAGCGCGGCATGCCGCGGCCGCAGGGCGACAACTGCGACGCCGGTGCGGTGGAACGCAACGTCGTCACCGTCACCGCCGGCGACGCCACCATGGAGGACGGCGGTCAGCTGCCCACCATCGTGCCGAGCTACGACGGGTTCGTGGGCGGTGACGGATGGACGGACCTGGACACCCAGCCCACCTGCAGCGCCGACCCGGCTACCGGGACGACGACCTGCTCGGGCGCCGTGGACGACTTCTACGACTTCGCCTACCTGCCGGGCACCGTGACGGTGCTGCCGGCGATCCAGATCACCACGGACTCGCTGCCCGCCGGCACCGTCGGCACCGACTACGGGGTCACGCTGCAGGCGACCGGCGGCACCGGGGGTCCGTACCACTGGTTCGTCGCCGATGGTGCGCTGCCGGACGGGCTGACCCTGGACCAGGACACCGGTGAGATCGCCGGCACGCCAACGGCATCCGGCACCTTCACGGTGCAGGTGGTGGCCGCCGACCAGTTCGGCAGTTCCCCGGCCAAGGAGTTCAGCGTGGTGATCGCCGCGGCGCCGGTGACGACCACCAGCACACCGACCACCTCGAGTTCCACCGTCGCGCCCACCTCCACGGTGCCGACCACCGCGCCCAGTACGTCCAGCCCGGCCACCTCGTCGCCGACCCCAACGACGTCGACCGTGGCGCCGACCAGCACCAGCGGCGGCCTGGCGAACACCGGCTTCGAGGCCGGCCCCGGGCTGATCGCGGGCGGGTCCGCGCTGCTGCTCGGCTGCGGACTGCTGCTGCTGGGACGCCGGCGGCGCGGATCCGGAGCCCACGCGGACTGAATCGACGGCCGGGCGCCGGCGCGACCGGCCGGGCAGACTGGTGGACATGGATCATGACCGCGTGGACAGCGGCATCACCGTCATCGGCACCGGGACCGCCCCGACCGCCGTCGACCACGTCACCGTGACGTTGGGCGTGGAGGTCGTCCGGCCGGACGCCGGCGACGCGTTCCGGACCGCGGCCGCCACCGCGACCGCGGTGATGGCGGTGCTGTCCGACCACGGCGTGCAGTCCCGGGCGGTGCGCACCGCCGACCTGTCACTCGGCCCGCGATACGACTTCCGCAACAACGAGCAGGTGCTGGCCGGCTACCAGGCGGCCCAGCGGCTGATGGTGTCCCTGCAGGGCCTGGCCAGCGTGGACCGCATGCTGTCCGACGTGGTGGGCCGGGCCGGCGAGGGGGTGCGCATCGACCAGGTCGCGTTGACCGCGGGCGACCCGCGGGACGCCGAGGCCAGTGCCCGGGCCGCCGCCTTCGCCGATGCCCGGGACAAGGCGGGGCACCTGGCGTCGCTGGCCGGCCGGCCGCTGGGCCCGGTGCTGTCCATCGCCGACCACCAGGGCGGCGGCCCGATGCGGGTGGTCCCGCTGGCCGCCCGCGCCGCCGACTCGTCGGTCATGCCGGTGGCGACCGGGGACACGGCGGTGACCGTGTCCGTGGTGGTGCACTTCGCCTGGGCCGACTGACCTACCGGGCGCGTGGACCGAGCGGCACCGTCGCTCGGTGGGGCCGCCGCCGAGCGCTCAGCGGAACATGCTGCCCGGGCCGTGCCGGAGCGTCCGGCGGTCCGTGCGCTGCCGCCGCACCAGGGTCCAGATGCTGCGCGGCCGGCCGCCCGCGGCCGGCTCGTCGACGGCGCCGGCGGTGGCCAGGATGGACCGGGCGTCGCACACCTGGTTGCGGCCGCCTACTTTGCCGGCGGCCAACGCCGTGTCCGCCAGGTCCAGCAGCCGGGTCAGGTCGTAGCCGTGATCGTCGCTGCAGGCCAGCCCGATGGTGCAGGTGACGGTGTACCCGTCGGCGACGGCGCCGCTCTGGCCCGGTGGGGCCGCGGCCCCGGGCCCGGTGGGATCGGTGGGGTCACCGGGCTCGTTCGGGCCGCCGGTGGCGGTGCCGACGACGCTGGGCAGCCGGCCGGTCGCGCGGGAGGGCCGTGCGGCGGGCCGGGATCCGCGCCCCACGGTCGGCCGCGCGAATTTTCCGTCGGCCAGGCCACCCTCCCGGTGGTCCTCCAGGTGCAGCCGGCACCCGCAGACCCGGCTGCGGATCCGCTCGGCCTGGGCCAGCGCCTCGACGGTGTCCAGCCCGAACGTCGTCACCACGAACTCCTCGCCGCCGAACCTGCCGATCAGATCGCCGGGCCGGATCTCGTCCTGCATGGCGGCGGCCAGTTCGGTCAGCACCTGGTCGCCGGCCAGGTGTCCGTAGGTGTCGTTGACCTGCTTGAACCGGTCCAGGTCGATGATCATGACGGCCACCGGGGTGTTGCGCAGCTCGGCGGCCGGCATCAGCTCGCGGGTGCGCTCCTCCCAATGCCAGGCGTTCGGCAGGCCGGTCTTCGGGTCGATGCGGGCATGCCGGCTGAGCTCCGGCCAGCGCAGCGCGAATGCCGCCAGCAACAGCGGCGCCAGGCCCGCCAGCCCCAGGTTCGGGTCGGTCCGCATCGCCGCGGCGATCAGCAGTGCGGAGAACGCGCAGCCCAGCTCCACGAACGACCAGCGGTCGTCCAGCCACAGCACGGTGCCGCCCGGGGTGCCGATCACCCGCGCGACGGTGACGGCGATGGTCGCTCCGATCAGCCACAGCGCGGCGATGCCGGCCAACCCGGCCAGCGCCAGGTTGCCGATCAGTTGCGTGCTGGCGTGTACCGCCGCGGTGGTCAGCAGGGTGGTGCAGGCCACCACCAGCCGCCAGCGCAGCGGATGGGCCCGCTTGGCCAGCGCGATCCCGACCGACAGCACGACCAGCACCCCGAAAGCCGCGGGCGGGGTGAGCAGCGCGGCCGGCAACACCCACACCGAGTGCACGTCCCACGGGGGCGCGGCCTCGTCGTCGGGCGGGTTGAAGCGGTACCCGACCGCCACGCCCATCAGCGCCACCGCCGCCAGCACGGTCACGATGTGCCAGTCGGTCGCGGTCGGCGCCCGCAGGTCGGCCAACGTGCCGGCGATCGCGGCGGCAACGGCCAGCAGGGTCAGCACCACCGGGGTGACCAGCGCAGCCGGTCCGCTGTGGTGCGGCGGGACGGGGTGCTCGGTCAACAGGGACTCCGGCGGGACAGCGCCCGCCATCGCGGACGAGCATCAGTGTGGGCCGGGCCGGGACCCCGACGGCACGGTCACCGCAAGGTTACCCCAACAGGATGACGTGTCACTGATTGTGATGGAAGAGCAACGCGGAAACGGGTCAGGCGGGCACCCGTTGCGCCAGTGCGGTGATGGCGGCGGTAAAGCACTCCATCGGCGGAGTCACCAACCCCGCGCCGACCTGTCCGGTTCCGGCCACCTTCCCGGCCATCCCGGTGTTGATCTGGGGCAGGACTCCGGTGCGCAGCACCCGGGTCACGTCGATGCCGGTCGGTGCCCCGCGAAACTCCAGGATCGGGATGGCGAACGCCGGGTTCTCCGCCAGGGTGATCTCGTACATCCGCCGGGTGACGGCCAGCGCGTCGGGCACCGCCCCGCCGACGAACCGCACGATCGCCGGCGCGGTCGCCATGGACATGCCGCCGATGCCGACCGTCTCGGTGATCGCCGAGTCGCCGATGTCCGGGTTGGCGTCCTCCGGCCCGAACCCGGCCAGGAACAGCCCGTCCGGCATGCCGGCCGGCCCGGTGAACCAGGCGTCGCCGGTGCCGGAGACCCGGATGCCGAAGTCGGTGCCGTTGCGACACATCGCCGTCACCAGCGAGGAGCCCGGCACATTCGCGGCGGCGTCGCCCATCAGCTTGCCGCACGGCATCACCAGGTTCAGGAAGAAGTGGTCGTTGCCCCCGATGAACCTGGCGACCTCGGCGATTTGGTCCGCCGGCAGGCCGGAGGAGATCAGCGCCGGCAGGATCTCGCGCAGGAACATCAGCGTGCCGGCCCGGTTGCGGTTGTGCCCCTCGTCGCCCATCTGCACCATCTGGCCGACGATCGCGGTGACGTCGATGGGGCCGGTGCTGTCGGCGACGGCGCGCACCGCGGTGGCCAGGGCCGGGCCCAGCACGTCGGTCATCCAGCGCAGCCGCTCGATCACCTCGGGGGAGTAGGCGCCGTACCGCAGCACCTTGCCCAATCCCTCGTTGAGCGAGCAGTAGGCCGTCGCCCCGGACTCCTCGTCGACCAGCTTGAACATCCACATGGAGGGCGAGATCACCCCCGCCATCGGGCCCACCGCGTGGTTCTCGTGGCAGGGGGAGAACGAGATGCCGTCGCCGGCGGCGAGTTTCGCCTCGGCGTCGGCCGGTGACGAGGCCAGCTGCTCGAACAGCATGGCCCCGATGAGCGCGCCGCGCAGCGGGCCGGAGGCGCGGTCCCAGGTGATCGGCGGCCCGGCGTGGCAGAACTGCCCGGGGGCCAGCCCCAGGGCCCGGGAGGCCGGCAGCACGTCCACCAGCCGGGCGCGGACGCCCAGCATGCGCTGCACGGCCATGCGGTTGGCCTGCTGCAGCCGGGGATCGGCGAGCACGGCGGTCAGGGCGGCGGCGCTGCCCGCCTGGTCGGCCGGGTCCACCGTCGGCGGGCGGAAGTCGACGGTGGTGACGTCGACCGCCTGGGCGCGCAGTGCGTCGGCCAGCAGGTCGATCCCGGCGGTGATCACCGTCGGCGGGCCGGCCAGCAGGTCCGGCGCGGCGTTGCTCCCACCCCCTCTTTCCCGAGTCGTGAGTGTGTCGCTGCGCTCTGGCGCTGCCTGGGGCTCACGACTGCCGAGGGGGGCGGTGGGTTGGGGCTCACGACCGCCGAGGAGGGGGGCCGCCGCTCCGCCCCCTTCTTCCCGAGTCGTGTGTGTGTCGCTGCGCTCTGGCGCTGCCTGGGGCCCACGACTGCCGAGGGGGGCGGTGGGTTGGGGCTCACGACTGCCGAGGGGAGCCGCGGCGCGGGCGGCGGCGCGGGCCGCGGCGGCGTTGGACAGGTACACCTCGGCGCCGGCGTGCGCCAGCGCGGCCGCCTGCGCCGCGCGGTTCTGCGGATCGCCCGCCGTCCCGCACAGCGAGACGATCACGGTCAGCCGCCGGCCACCGGCCGCAGCGGTGCCGATCGCCCGGTCGATGGCAGGCGCCAGCCGGGCGGCCGGGTCGGGCTCGGAGCCGTAGCCCAGCACCACGTCCAGCAGGATCACCGTCACATCCGGGTCGGCGGCCTGCGCGGCCAGCAGGTCCAACTTGACCGACGGGTCGATCATCGGGTGCGGCCGGCCCTGGGTGAACTCGTCGTCGCCCAGGTCCACGATGACGTGGCCCAGCCCGGTCAGCCGCGGCAGCCCGTGACCGGTCGCGCCGTCCGGCAGCGCGAGCTCCGGGCGCAGCGGGATGTTCGAGCGGATGTCGCCGAGCGCCTCGGCGGCCACCAGCATCGCCTCGTCGGCCAGCGTGCCGCCGGAGTACAGCCCGCGCAGCACGCCGGCGGGCGGAGACCCCGTCACCGATGCCTGGCCCGCTGCGGATGCAACGTCACCGGCCGATCGCTCCGACGACCAGTGCGGCCAGGAAGCCACCGGCGCGCCGACCGCGTGCAGCACCGATTCCGTCGCGGTGGTCAGGTCCGGCTGGCCGGGGCCGAGCAGCACCGTCGTCACCGGCTTCGCGGCGGATGCCGCTGCGGCCAGCACCTTATCGGCGGTGGCCGGGTGCGGCGGCTTGGAGACGATGAC
>DASSTH010000319.1:0-5587 GCA_035708025.1 Nakamurella sp.
CAGATCGCCGGCCGCCCCATCAAGTTGACCCTGCCCCGCACCCCGCTACTGCAGGGGGACTTCTGGATCCAGACCACCGACATCCTCACCCACCTGCTGCTGCCGACAGTCACCTTGATGCTGATCTCGCTGGCCACCCACTCCCGGTTCGCCAGGGCCAGCATGCTGGAGGTGCTCAACCAGGACTACATCCGCACCGCGCGGTCCAAGGGCCTGACCGAGCGGACGGTGATCATGCGGCACGCATTCCGCAACGCGCTGATCCCGCTGGCCACCGTGGTCGCCTTCGACATCGCCGGGCTGATCAGCGGCGCAGTGCTCACCGAGACGGTGTTCGCCTGGAAGGCAATGGGCCGGCTGTTCCAGGACGGACTGACCAATACCGATCCGAACCCGGTGATGGCGTTCTTCGTGGTGGCCGCCGTCATCGCGGTGCTGGCCAACCTGCTCGCCGACATCGCCTACGGCGCGCTCGACCCGAGGATCAGGGTGAAGGGATGACCACCAACCAGGGCGAGAGCCTCGCCACGCAGTTGCCGGAGCCCACCGGTGGGCCGGACTTCGCATCGGAGCAGCGCGACTTCCGGGCCAAGGAGGTCGAGGGCCTGTCGCAGGGCCAGATCGTCCGGCGGCGCTTCCTGCACCACCGCGGCGCCGTCGTGTCGCTGGTCGCGCTCATCCTGATCCTGATCCTGGCCTCCACCAGCATCGGCTGGGGCCCCATCCCGCACTGGTGGAAGTGGTCGTACGCGGCGACCCTGGTGGCGACACCGAACCAGCCGCCGACGCTGGCGGTGCCCTGGATCTCCGGGCAGGGCTTCACGTTCGCCTGGGGCGAGTTCCCGTTCGGCGCCGACCAACTCGGATACGACAACTTCTCCCGGGTGATGCGCGGCATCCAGCAGACCATCGTGGTGATCGTGATCATGGGCATCCTGACCACGTTCATCGGCACCGTGCTGGGTGCGGTGGCCGGCTACTACCGCGGCTGGGTGGAATCGGTGATCATGAGGTTCACCGACCTGATGATCACCCTGCCGATCATCCTGGTGACGGCGGTGCTGGGGTTCGTGTTCGGCGCCCACGGGGTGTTCATCGTGGGGGCCTGCCTGGGCCTGCTGTCCTGGACTGGTCTGGCCCGGTTGGTCCGGGCCGAATTCCTGTCGCTGCGAGAACGCGAGTTCGTCGACGCGGCGAAGGTGGCCGGTGCCTCCGACCGGCGCATCATCTTCAAACACATCCTGCCCAACGCGGTCGGCGTCATCGTGGTGAACATGACGCTGGTGATGAGCGGCGGCATTCTCGCCGAGGCAGCGCTCAGCTTCCTCGGGTTCGGGATCAGCTTCCCCGACGTGTCGCTCGGCTCGCTGATCTCGAACTACCAGACCGCCATGCTGTCCGGCCAGCCGTGGCTGTTCATCTGGCCCGGCGTGTTCATCATCGTCATCGTGCTGTGCCTGAACTTCCTGGGTGACGGGCTGCGGGACGCGTTCGACCCGCGGCAGCGGCGCATCCCCAAGGCGAAGGATCTGCGCAGGCCGTCGGGTGTGCTGGCGGTGGCCGAGGCCGCCACCGTCGAGCCGGTGGCCGAGGAGGACGAGCCGCAGTGACGAGGGTGCCGGCGATGGCTGCCCGCGCGGGAGCGTCAGGCCAAGAGCAGGCCGAGTACGCCGATCAGGACCAGCACCGGCGCGCCCAGGATCACCGGCCAGTGCCAGTGCACCGGCGGCCGCTCGAACTCCAACCGGGGGTCGTCCAGGTGGCCGGCGTCCCGCAGCGCCTCCCAGCGCCGGCGCACCTCGCCGGCCGCCGCCCCGGACGGGCTGGTGGGCACGTCGCCCGGGCGAATGGACTGCCCGGGGCCGTAGGTGGACTCCGGCAGGCCACGCAGGGTGCCCCGGGACGCCGCGCGCGCGGTGGCCAGTCCGCCGGGCGCGGGTGCCGCCCAGGCGGTGAAGCTCCCGTACGCCGTCACCAGCTTCAGCGCCCACTTGGTGTCCACCCGCTGGATCGACGGCCAGGGCAGGTCGACGGTGCGCAGTACGTTGACCACGTGCACTCCACCGTCGTCCACCGCGACCTCCGGTCGCCAGTAGGTGGCCCACACCGCACCGGCCACCAGCGCCAGCCAGGGGCCGATCTGCCACAGCGCGCGGGCGCCGTCGTCCTTCACCGCCAACACCAGGGCGGCCAGGCACAACACGCCGATGGCGCCAGCCATCACCCGCCCGAACACCGGCCGGAACACCGCTCGCATCCGGCCATCATCCCATCGGCCGCAGCTTCGGAAGGACGGTGCTCGGCGTGACCACGAAGACCAGGCAGACCGCGAAGGGGCAGACCGTCCTGTCCGTGGACGACCTGCACATCGAGTTCTGGGTGGACGGGGTCTGGTACCCGGCCGTGGAGGGCGTGTCCTTCGAGTTGAACGCCGGCGAGGTGCTGGCCATCGTCGGCGAGTCCGGGTCGGGCAAGTCCACCATCGCGATGAGCCTGATGGGGCTACTGCCGTCCAACTCGCACGTGTCCGGCTCGATCCTACTGGGGGAGCGCCAGGTGGTCGGGGCTCCCGCCCGGATCATCCGACACCTGCGCGGCGAGGACATCGCGGTGATCTTCCAGGAGCCCATGACGGCGCTGAACCCGGTGTACACCATCGGCTTCCAGATCGCCGAGATGCTCCGGTCGCACAATGCGATGTCGCCGCGGGCCGCCCGTGCCCGGGCGATCGAACTGTTGCGAATCGTGGAGATCCCGGACCCCGAACGCCGGGTGGATGCCTACCCGCACCAGCTGTCCGGCGGCCAGCGGCAGCGCGCGATGATCGCCCAATCGCTGGCGTGCGACCCGAAGATCCTGCTGGCGGACGAGCCGACCACCGCGCTGGACGTGACCGTGCAGGCGGAGATCCTCAAGCTGATGCGCGACCTGAAGAACCGCATCGACGCCTCGATCATCCTGATCACCCACGACATGGGCGTGGTGGCCGACATGGCCGACCGCATCCTGGTGATGAAGGACGGCAAGCTGGTCGAGACCGGGGACGCCGAGCCGATCTTCCGCACCCCGCAGCACCCCTACACCCAGCAGTTGCTGGCCGCGGTGCCGCACCTGGGCGCCGTGGTGGGCAAGGAGGGCGTGCGGGTCGCCGACCACCTGGAACTGAGCGTGGCCGAGGGTGACGGGCAGACCGGCGGGCCGGTGACCGGCGGAGCCCTGGTGACCGGGCCGGGCGTCGAGCAAGATGGCGACGGCGAGGTGGACCTGCGCCGCCGGGCAGCCCCGGTGACCGGGGACCAACTGGTGGTCGACCTGGCCGGGGTGGCGGTCGAATACCCGCGGCGCGGTCGCACCCCCGCGTTCCGCGCGGTGCAGAACTTCGACCTGCAGATCGGGGTCGGCGAGGTGGTCGGGCTGGTCGGCGAGTCGGGCTCGGGCAAGACCACCATCGGCCGCGCCCTGGTCGGGCTGCTGCCGTTCGTGGAGGGCACCGCCGACGTGCTGGGTGTCAACCTGGTGCGGGCCCGCGGCCAGGTGCTGCGCGAGATGCGCAAGGGCCTGTCGATCGTCTTCCAGGATCCCGGCTCCTCGCTGAACCCCCGGCTGCCGATCGGCGAGTCGATCGGCGAGCCGCTGCTGCTGCACAAGGTGGCCAAGGGCGCCGAGCTGTCCCGCCGGGTGGAGGGTCTGCTGGATCAGGTCAAGCTCCCGCGCAGCATGCGCAACCGCTACCCGCACGAGCTGTCCGGAGGCCAGCGGCAGCGGGTCGGCATAGCCCGGGCGCTGGCGCTGAGCCCGAAGCTGCTGATCGCCGACGAGCCCACCTCGGCGCTGGACGTGTCGGTGCAGGCCACCGTGCTTGACCTGTTCCAGGAGTTGCAGCGGGAGGCCGGGTTCGCCTGCCTGTTCGTCACCCACGACCTGGCGGTGGTGGAGATCCTGGCCCGCCGGATCGCCGTGATGCACCACGGCGAGCTGGTGGAGATGGGCACCACCGAGCAGATCCTGGGCAACCCACTGGACCCGTACACCAAGCGGCTGCTGGCCGCGGTGCCGGTGCCGGACCCGCAGGAGCAGGCCGCCCGCCGGGCCCAGCGTGACGCCATCATCGCCGCCGGAGTGGGGCTGGATCGCGACGAGGTCGACTACGAGGTGTTCAGCAACTGAGCGGAGCCGGCACCGGGGGATTGCTCGCGGTCCACGCGCACCCGGACGACGAGTCGATCACCATGGGCGGCACCCTGGCGCGATATGCCGCCCTCGGGATGCCCGTCACCCTCGTCACCGCCACCCTGGGCGAGGAGGGCGAGGCGATGCACGACGTACTCGCCGGGCTGACCGCCGGGGCCGCCGACCAGCTGGGCGGGTACCGGTTGGCCGAGCTCGGCGCCGCCTGCCGCGCCCTGGGGGTGACGGACCGCCGGATGCTGGGCGGGCTCGGTCGGTTCCGCGACTCCGGCATGGCCGGGTCGGAGTCGGCGCGGCACCCGCGGGCCTTCTGCCGGGCCGGATCCGGCGGGCCGGACCACGACGAGGCGGTCGCGGCGCTGACCGAGGTGATCGGCCGGCTGCGGCCGCGGGTGGTGCTGACCTACGACGCCGACGGGGGATACGGGCACCCGGACCACGTCGCCGCGCATCAGGTGGCCGTCGCGGCGGTGCGGGCCGCCGGGACCGGCGGTGCCGATGGATCGGGCGAAATCCGGCTGCTGGCCGTGGTGCGCCCGCGGTCGGTGTTCACGGCGGCGCTGGCCGAGATGTGGGCGGGTCCGCTGCCGGCTGGCTATGCGCGCGGTGAACCGGACGACTTCGGATTCCTGGTCGACGACGGCTCCGTCGATGTGGCGGTCCCGGTGGCGCCCTGGCGGGCCGCCCGGCGCGCGGCGCTGTCCGCGCACGCCAGCCAACTGGACGTGTGGGCCGGCCGCACCGACGGCTTCGCGCTGACCAACCTGCTGGCCCAGCCGCTGCTGGACCACGAGTACTACCGGGTGCTGGCCGGGCCGGCCGCGCCGATCGGGGCCACCGACCTGTTCGCCGGGCTGTGACACCGGCGCCCCCATTCGGCCCCGGCGCGGTAGGAGCGCCCCGCGCGGGGGATACTGATGGATCGGGCACCCGCGCAGGCCGCGGCGGGGATGTCACCGGGCCGAGCCGGCTCGGAACCGAGTTGACCATGGATGTGACAGGGGAGTTGCGGACGTGACCTACGTCATTGCCGAGCCGTGTGTGGACGTGCTCGACCGTGCGTGTGTGGAGGAGTGCCCGGTCGATTGCATCTACGAGGGCAACCGGATGCTCTACATCCACCCCGACGAGTGCGTGGACTGCGGCGCCTGCGAGCCGGTATGCCCGGTGGAGGCCATCTTCTACGAGGACGACGTGCCGGAGAACTGGTCGGACTACACGCGGGCGAACGCCGACTTCTTCAACGACCTCGGCTCCCCGGGGGGCGCCTCCAAGATCGGCAAGACCGGGTTCGACGACCCGCTGATCGCCGCACTTCCGCCGATGGGCGAGGGACACTGACCGTCGCCGTGTTCGGTTCCTCGTCCACCGCCGGAGCAGCGCGCCCGGCCGTCGACCG
>DASSTH010000320.1:0-5752 GCA_035708025.1 Nakamurella sp.
CGATCAATCCGTAGGCCAGCACCATCCATCCGTTGCGCGGCACCGTGGACCACCGGCCGCGCAACGAGAGGATCGCCGGCGCCACCAGCAGCAGTCCCGCCACGGCGATCCGCACGGTGACGGCGGCGCCCGGCGACCAGCCGGTGCTGATCAGCGGGGTCGCGAAGCTGCCCGAGGTGCCGAAACACGCGGCGGAGAACAGGGCAAGGCCGAGACCCACACCGGAACCTCCGCGCTGGAGCATGCCGACCGACCTCAATCACGCCACCGAACCGGCACGCATCGCCGATGCTCGCAGACTAGGCGGGCGCTCCGTCGGGCCGTGATCCGGGAGGGCGGCCGGGCCCACGCGAGCCCCGACCCCCGCGCGACGCGGTCCCGCTGCCGCCCAAAGGAGTTGAGACGACCGGGACGACTCAGCAGGATGGCTGGAATGTCCATCCCGGCGCACTGGCCACCGCGGTACCGCCCCGACGACGAGGAGCTCGTCGGCTATCTGGTGATCGATGGCGACCTCGTCGTCCCGATGACCGTCTTCGGGTCACCACTGGGTCCGCCGTGCGACGAGCAGGACGCCGCGGCACTGCTGGACAGCGAAGGACTCGCGTGCCTGGCCGACCAGTGGCGACTGCTCGATGCGGGAACTGCCGCCGACCGTGCCGCCGACCGTGCCGCCGGCCCCGCCGACGGCGCGCCCGCTGCCGAACAGGCGGCTGACGGCGGATCGGCCGGCGGGGGGATTGCCGTCGCGGTGGTGGAGGCGACTCCCGACCACGTGGTGCTGCGCCAGGTGGATTTGGGCAACCCGGATGGCTATGGCACGGCGCACGAAGTGCCGGTCCCGGTCGGTACCCGACTGATTCGCGACGGTCGGCTCAGCGGGAGCCATCAGGCGGTCCCCGCGCGGCGGTGATCGCGGCACCACGCTCCGGGCACGGTTCGCTCCGGCCCGGCCGGACCGCGCACCCGCACTGCTGGCCGGAGACGGTCGGCGCCGTTCGTCCGAGGCGTCCCGCGGATGCTCTCAGCGGAACCGGGACGCCGCGAGATCGCAGGCGGCGCCGAGGAACCGGTCCTCGTCGATGCCGTGCGGATGCTGCCCGGAGAACACGTCACGCATGATCCAGTAGTGGCTGACCGCCGCCATCAGCACCGCGGCCACCGCCGCCCAGTCGGTGCCCGGGATGCCGTCCGGCTGGGCGGCGAGCCAGGCCGTCAGGCCACCAGCCACCGCCTGTAGCTCCTGCGTGCGCACCTGCTCGAGCAGGTCCGGGAACCGGGCGAGGTCGCGGACCAGCAGGCGGTTGAGGTCCCGTTCCTGCTCCAATCGGGCCAGCCCGGCCCGGCCGACGACCAGCAGCCGCTCCCGCGGCGGCAGGGCGGCCAGCCGGGTGGGATCCCCCAGTGCGCCGAGCAGGCCCTGTCCGGCCTCGGCCTGCCGGCGCAGTCCCTCGACCAGCACGTCCTTCTTGGACCGGAAGTGCCGGTACAGCCCGCCGGCGCCGACGGACAGGCCCGCCCCGGCCTCGATCTGGTTGACCGTCGTCGCCCGGAAACCCTGCCGGCCGAACAGGTCCATGGCGACCTGCACGATGCGGTCCCGGGTGGCAGGGGCGGCATCCACCGACGCGACGTCGGTCCCGGGCGTCGCCGCCGGGGCGGCAGCTGCTGGGGCGAGGTCGGTCCCGGGCGCGCCCGCCGGCGCGGGCGGGATGTCCGGTACGGCCGTGCGCTCGTCGCCCGGGCTAGCGGTCAAGGGTCAGCTCGTAGTGCACGGTCGTCCATCCACGCATGCGGTGATACCACGGCACCAGGAATCTGTGCAGCACCGGGAACCGGGCGGCGAGCAACCGCCGGGCGGTGGCCTCTTCCGCACCGTGCAGCCGGCGGGCATGCCCGGCGACCTCGGGACCGGTGGGCTTGCCGCTCAGCGTGCTCGGCGCCACCAGCACCTCCGGGAAGTTGCGCAGCCGCTTGAACTTCCCGGCGGCGTTGTAGGTGCGGAAGTACCCGCCGGTGCCGTCGCCCTTGTCGACCAGGCTGACCGGCGCGCCGACCCAGGTGCCGTCCCGCTTGCGGGTGCGCAGCAGCACGGTGCCGCTGTCCACCAGGGTGCGCAGGTCGGTGGTGGTTCCGGGGCGCGCCTTCGCGGCGGATCGCTTGTGCATCGTCTCCTCCTCGCTCGTCGTCAGTAAGTAGTTACTTATTGACCGTACGCTCGGCCGCGCAGCAGGCGCAAGGGACCGGTGCCGGCCCGCTCGGGTCGACCCCCGTGCGCCGAACGGGCGCCTGCAGCCGAGCGGAAGGGTGAAGGGCGGTGACGGTGTCGGGGGGCGCGCCTACGCTGACCCGCACATCCGGCTCCCGGGACCGCCGGGGCCGACAGACCGGCTGGAGGACGACGGCATGGCACATGGCGACATCACGCACATCGACATCCCGGTCGAGGACATGGACCGCGCGAAGTCGTTCTACGGCACGCTGTTCGGCTGGCAGATCAACGAGGTGCCCGGCTACGAGGGCTATCCGATGTGGCGGGCGCCCAACCAGATCAGCGGCGGCGGGCTCACTGCGAAGAACGACTCGCTGCCGTACCCGCGCAGCTACATCGAGGTGGACTCGATCGACGACACGCTGGACAAGGCGACCGAACTGGGCGGCACGGTGCTCACCGGCAAGCAGCCGATATCGGACACCAGCTGGTGGGCCGAGCTGCAGGACTCCGAGGGCAACCGGATCGGCCTGTACGAGGGGATCACCGAGCCGGGCTGACGGGCGCCCGCGGCCTGATCCCGAGCGGGGGCTGATCCGCCGCCCGGAGGCGTCATCCGGAGCGGGGCAGCGTCCGGATCTGCATGCCGGCGATGCGGTCCGGGTCGGCGACCTGTTCGATGCGCGTCACGGCGTCGCCGTCGACACTGAACAGGAACGCGACCTTGACCACGCCGAGGTGCTGCCACACGGCGCCGGCGGCGCCGTCGATCCAGGCGCGGCGCACCGCCCGGGCGCGGCCGCACATGAATCGCGCCACCGCGTCGGCGCCGGCCACCTGCTGTGGCCCGCCCATCCGGACCGACGCCTCGTCGGCGCGCATCTCGATGTCCGGGTCCAGCAGGGCCAGCAGGTCGTCGAACCGGCCGTTGCGGGAGGCGTCCAGGAACGCGTCGACGATGCGACGCTGTCGGCGGCGCTCCGGGTCGGATTGCGTTCGCGATCCGCTGCCGCCCCCTGCGACGGTCCCCTCGCCGGAAGCCTCGTCCACCTCGCCGCGCACCCGACGCCGCGCCCGACTGGCCATCTGCCGGGTGGCGGCCGGCGACCGCCCGACGATCGGGGCGATCTCGTCGAAGGGCATGCCGAACAGGTCGTGCAGCACGAACGCTAGCCGCTCGGTGGGCGCGAGGGTGTCCAGCACCACCAGCAGGGCCGGCCCCAGCGAATCGGCGAGCACCGCCTGGGCGGCCGGGTCGGGTGGCAGCGGATCGCCCGGGCCGAGCGTGCTGTCCGGGCGTGGGACGAGCTGCTCGTCACCCACCAGGTCCTCCCGCCGGGACCGGCGGGCGCGCAGCATGTCCAGGCAGACCCGGGACAGCACCGTGGTCAGCCAGCCGCCGAGGTTGCCGACATCGCTGACGTCGGTGCGGGCGAGCCGCAGCCAGGTCTCCTGCACCGCGTCCTCGGCCTCCGGCAACGAGCCGAGCATCCGCACCGCGACCGCCCGCAGGTGGTCCCGGTTCTCCGCGAACCGTGCCGCAAGGAATTTCTCGTTCACCGTCACATCCTCCCGTCCGGAGCCGTCAGGGGGATGACGTATCCGGCCGGATCCGTGTGACCGGCAGACCTAGAGGAGGCCATCATGGGTGCAGCGCAGACGATCATCTTCCCGGTCCGGGACCTGGACACCGCCAAGACGGTGTTCGGCCGACTGACCGGGGCGGAGCCGACGGTGGATCAGCCGTACTACGTCCAGTTCGACGTGGACGGGCAGACCATCGGGCTGAACCCGCACGGGCACGACCAGGGGATGACGGGACCGGTGTGCTACTGGCGGGTGGAGGACATCGCCGCGTCCGTGCAGCACCTGGTGGATGCCGGCGGCACGGTCGCCGAGCGGCCGCACGACGTCGGCGGCGGGCGGCAGGTCGCGACGGTGCTGGACGCCGACGGCAACCCGATCGGCCTGATCTGGGACGCGCCGGCCTCGTGAGCCGGGCCGGTGGGTCCGCGACCCGGCCGGCGGGTCCGCCCGACCTGGCCGGTGGCCGCCCGGGACTATGACTCGGCCGGTGGCACGCCGAACGAATTGACCTTGTCCGGGTGGATCCGGATGAAGGCGTCACCGAAGCCGGGCCCCAGCCAGTTGCCGCCGGTGGGGACCGCTTCGGCCCGGCCCCGGATCTCCACCATCCGCACCGTCCAGGGCCGGAAGGAGACGATGTCGTCGACCACCAGCGCCGCGCGGCCGGTGGCCCGCACGTCGCGGTACTTCTTGGTGGTCGCGACATGGTGCCCGCCGACGTCCACGGTGCCGGTGTCCGGGTTGTAGCGGAAGGACACCGGCACCACATGCGGGCGGCCGTCCTTGCCGACGGTGGCGATCCGGCCGAGGGGCTGGCCGGACAGGTACTCCAGGATCGGGGCGGACAGCGTTGTCATGGCCGGTCTCCTCTCGTGCGGCGGTGCCTGCCGCGCCGGTGCAACTCCTGTGCGGGCCCGTTCACATCCGGGCCGGTGCTTGGCCGGTGCAGTGCCGGTGCGTGCTGGGCCGGTGCAGCGCCGGTGCGTGCTGGGCCGGTGCAGCCCCGTGCGGGGCGGGTGCAAGCCCTTCGCGCCGGTGCAACACCTGGTGACAGTGCCAACACCGCGGCGGGGCCGGACCGATGCCGACGATCGCCCCCGTTCGCGCACGGCGAACATCCGCGAGGATCAACTTCCGCCTGCGAGGATCAACTTCGCGATTGTGCGCCGGAAATGCCCGGATCGACGACAAGTTGATCCTCGCGAAAATCCACCGGGGTCGCTCGGGGCCTCAGGTACGCGACACCGTCACGGCGCGAGCGAACCGGCCGGCCCACTCCCGGATGTGCGCCACCGCCTCCGGAGGCCCGGTGACGCGGAACTCGTGACCGGTCATCGCCAGCGCCATACCGGCCCAGTCCAGGTTGTCGGCGTGCACCGTCACCCGGCAGCCATCGGCGCCGGTCGGCTCGACGGTCGCCCAGCGGCCGATGCTCGCCGACACCACCTCGGCCGGGGCGCGCACCTCGGCGACCACTTCGTGCCGCTGGGCAGACAACGCCAGTCGGTTGCGCACGAACGCCGCCGCGTCCTCGGCCGGCAGCCGCCGCGGGGCGAACCGCGCCCCGGCCGGCCGGACGTCGCTCATCCGGTCCAACCGGAAGCTCCGCCAGTCGCCGCGGTCGCAGTCGTACGCCACCAGATACCAGCGGCGCGCGACGGGCACCAGTCGATGCGGCTCGATCAACCGCTCCGTCACCTCCCCATCCGCCGCCGTGTACCCGAAGCGCACCCGTTCCCGATCACGACAGGCCTGCGCCAGCGTGGTCAGTGCCCGGGTGTCGACCGGCATCGCGGCACCCGGCAGCGGCAACTGCTCGGTCGCCGCACGCACCGCATCGACCTTGTGCCGCAACGGCTCCGGCATCACCTGGACGACCTTCGCCAGCGCCCGCAGACTCGCGTCGGCGGTGCCCACCGCGGAGGTCTGCGCCGCCTGCAGCAGGGCCACTGC
>DASSTH010000321.1:0-7165 GCA_035708025.1 Nakamurella sp.
TCCGCAGGGACTCTCCGATGAAGCGCGTAGTCCACCGCGACGAGCGCATCCATCGAGTCGCCCCGCCGCGCGACTTCGACCGCGGCGAACGCAAGACTGACGGCACGTACTCCGGCGACACGGGCGCGATGCTGCTCGGGAAGCACCCCCGTCCGCACCTCGCCGTACCGGGATTGGTCCGTGCCCCGATGGGGATCGCCCGGGCGCAGCGCCGTCGGCAGGCGCGGCGGTTCGCCGATGCTGGGTACGCCGTGCAGTACGGCCCCGGACCAACCGGTGAGGTAGACCTGGGGTCCGACGCTCAAAGCGAACCCCAGCGATCGGAGACGGAACTGTTCCCAAGCGCTGCTGGCCTCCAGTAACGAGCGTTCCACCAGGGCAGTCTTCGCGACACGGACCAGTTCGCCCCGGCGCTCCATTTCCATGACGGTGAATCGGCTGACGCCGGCCTGCCGCAATGTGGCCACCGTCAGCACCGGGCCGAGTCTGCGCACCAGCGCGCGAAGTTCGATTCGATGCTGATGTCGCCCCACGGCATGAGCATGACCGCCAGCACTCGCCCCGTGGGGCGCCGCAATGAGATTGTGGATAACTCACGCACGCCCGACGATCCTGTCCGGCATCCCCGTTCCTGGCGCTGATCGTTTGTAACGGCGCGGGCCGAATTGCTACCACCAGTCACATCGGTCCCAGATGCTCGATATTGATCAGCGCGGTTGGCAGCGGCGGGCGCGGGTACGGTGTTCGCCATGGATCCCCGGCTCACGCGGCGCAGCGACCGGGAGATCATGGCACCGGGCGAGCGGGAGACAGGCGGCGAATCGGAGATCGAGCGCGCCACGGAGGGCGCGTTCCGGGACGACCTGGAGCGCATCCGGTTCTCCCCGTACTTCTCCCGGCTGGCGGCGGTCACCCAGGTGATCAGCCAGGGCGCGGCGGGCCAGGTGGTGCACAACCGGCTGACCCACACCGTCAAGGTCACCGCCGTCGCGCGGGCGATCGCCAGCATGCTGCGAGGGGGGCCGCATCGGCAGTTGCTGGACGACCTGGGCGGCTGCGACCCGGTGGTGGTGCAGGCCGGCGCGAGCGCGCACGACCTGGGACACCCGCCGTTCGGGCACCTGGGGGAGCAGATCCTGGACCGCATCGCCAGATCGAGATTCGGCCTGGTGGACGGCTTCGAGGGCAACGCCCAGACATTCCGCATCCTGACCACGCTGGACGTGCACGGCGAACGCGGGAACGGGCTCGACCTCACCGCCGCGGTGCGGGCCGCGGTGCTGAAGTACCCGTGGAGCCGGATCGGTTATCCCACACCGCATCCCCGCGACGCCGAGGTACGGCCGAAGGGCGCCGGGCCGGCGATCGAGGGACCGGGCGCACAGAAGTTCTCCGCCTACGTGCTGGATGTGCCGGAGCTGCACCAGGTGCGTTGGGCCTACCCGCGAGTCGGCCCGTGGCAGCAGACCGTGGAGTGCTCCGTCATGGACGTCGCCGACGACATCGCGTACTCGTTGCACGATCTGGACGACTTCCACCGCGCCGGTGTGCTGCAGCACGCGTCGGTGGCCGCCGAGTTCCGCGCCTGGGGTCGCCGCCGGGCAGACCTGGCCGGCACCCCGCTGCAGGAGCTGCGGCACGCCGAGCGCCGACCCGGTCATTCCCTGGAACTGTTGCGACGTCGCCTGCACGCCAAGGATTCCTGGATGGTGGACGACGAGGTATTCGCCACCGCTGTCGGCCGGGTGGGGGCGGAACTGGTGGACGGTCTGCTGGCGGTCCCGTTCGACGGGTCGATCAGCGCCGAGCGGGCGATCGGGAGCTTCACCGCATCGTGGATCGCGCACCTGCAGGAATCGGTGGAGGTCAGCGCCACGCCGCCGGTGCGCGCGGGCCACGTGCTGCTGAACCGCCAGGCCTGGCACGAGGTCGCGGTGCTCAAGTTCGTCCACCAGCGGTTCGTGCTCGACCGGCCCGATCTCGCGTTGTTCCAGCGCGGTCAGGCGCGGCTGCTGACCTCCCTGGTGCGGGACCTGGAGTCGTGGCTGGAGGATCCGCTGGACGCCTCTCGGGCGCCGCAGCGGCTGCTGGATCTGGTGCAGCTGGCCACCGACGGCTATCGCGAGTTGGCCCGCACCGCACCGGAACTGATCATCGGTCCCACCGGCGAACCGGCCACCTCCGCCGACGATCTGGCTCGCATGGGACGCGGCCGCGGCATCATCGACTACGTGGCGTCGATGACCGACGACCGGGCGCTGGCCACCGCCGTCACGCTGGGCGGGCACGCGGGTCAGCTGTGGGCCGGCGGCAGCGGACTGTGACGAGGATGCCGGCAACTCCGGTCCCGTGCGTAGCGCCGGCGGTGACGGCGCCCGGTCGGACAGTCCGTCCGGTTCCCGGATCCCGTCACCGATGAGCAGGGTCAGGCAGGCGCCGGGCGGCGGCCGCGTCGTCGAGGTCGAATCGGAACGGCTGGCGGCCTGGCTCAACCGGTTCGCGGGACGCAATGACGGCATCGCCTCCATCACCGGGACGTTGAGTTCGGTCACCGTCACCGCCACCGACGGCAGCACGGCCACGCTGACGGTTCCGTTCCCGCCCATGGCCATCGGTGACGAGGAGCCCGTGCAGGCGCTGCTCACGCACATCGCCGGCCTTGGGGCGATCGCCGTCATCCTGGTGCGGGCCGGGGCGTTCTCGGTCGGCATCGCCGCGCACGGGACGGTGCTGACCAGCTCCACCGACACCCGCTACGTCCAGTCGCGGACCGCCGCGGGCGGCTGGTCGCAGCAGCGCTACGCCCGGCGGCGGGGCAATCAACGACGCGATGCCCAGCGCGCGGCCGCGGATGCCGCCCACCGGGTGCTGGCTCCCGTCGCGGGCACCCTGCGGGCCCTGGTGGTGGGCGGGGAAGCAGGGGCCATCCGTGCGGTGCTGGCCGATCCGCGGCTGAGCCTTCTGGCGGACCTGCCGCGGCGGACGTTCACCGACATCGCCGAGCCGCGGCGGGCGGTGTTGGACGAGATCGCGGTCCGCTGTCTGTCGGTACAGATCACGGTCCGGGGACCGTCGGAAACCGCGGAGCCGGCGGACTGATTGGGCCGCCGGGTCGCCGCGGGCCGCCGGCGAGGCACTCGAGACGAGGCACTGGAGGCGGCGCCCGACCGAGGTCGCTCGACGCGGTCGCCCGACCCCAAGCGCTCACGCGAGGATCAACATCGCGATTCCGCGCCCGATTCGCCCGCTTCGGGGCGAAGTTGATCCTGGCGGACGGAAGTTGATCCTCGCCGGGACGGGTCAGAGCACATCGGTGCGGGGGCGCCAGGTCTCGAAGACGAACTCCGTTCCGTTCTCCGTCACCGGTTCGGACTGCGACACGCACCGGAAGGCGTGCTCGAACTCCGGGAAGAACTTGGTGCAGTGGAAGTCGGCCCGGATCCGGGTCAGCACCAGCTCATCGGCCAGCTGCAGGGTGGAGTGGAACAACCCGGCGCCGCCGATGTTGTCGATCCGTTCGTCGCGGTGCGCGGTGACGAACGCGGGCACGTCATGCACCGCCACGAAGCCGGGCAGCAGATCCTCCGCGCGCCGCGTGGCCACGTAGTTGGTGCGCCCGTGCATCGGAGCATCGAACTCCACGTAGGTGCCGAAGCCCATCAGCACGAGGCCGTCGCGGGTCTGGTCGACGAAGAACCGCTGGTCGGTGGGCAGTTCCCAGGGGATGCCCTGGTCGGTGGCCAGCCCCCGTCGGGCGTCGATGGCGGCGACGCAGCGCATCATCCGGTCAGCGTATCGGGGCCGACGGGACACCCCACGGCGCACGTCCGGAGCGGGGTGCGCCGGCCGGGCGGCCCGGCCGCGTGCCCGCGTGCGCCGAAACCCGTGGACCCGGCCGGTAGCATGGGTACACGTGATCACCGCAACCGGACTGGAGCTGCGGGCCGGTACGCGGATCCTGCTGGCCGACGCCTCGCTGCGCGTGCAGCACGGCGACCGTATCGGGCTGGTCGGCCGCAACGGGGCCGGCAAGACCACCACCATGCGGGTGCTGGCGGGCGAGGGCCTGCCGTATGCCGGCACCGTGACGCGCAGCGGCGACGTCGGCTACCTGCCGCAGGACCCCCGCGAGGGCGACCTGGACGTCACCGCCAAGGACCGGGTGCTGTCCGCCCGCGGCCTGGACTCGCTGGTCGCCGATCTGGAGAAGGTGCACATCCAGATGGCCGAGCTGGCCGAGGGCCCGGAGCGGGACGCCGCGGTAGCCCGCTACGGCCGGATCGAGGAGCGGTTCTCGGCCCTGGGCGGTTACGCCGCGGAGGCGGAGGCCGCCAAGATCTGCCACAACCTGGGCCTGCCGGACCGGGTGCTCGGCCAGCAGATGCGCACGCTGTCCGGCGGGCAGCGCCGCCGGGTGGAACTGGCCCGGATCCTGTTCGCCGCGGCCGACGAGGCCGGGAGCGGCGCCGTGCAGCTGCTGCTGGACGAGCCCACCAACCACCTGGATGCGGACTCCATCGGGTGGCTGCGGGACTTCCTGAAGACCTTCAACGGCGGGCTGGTGATCATCAGCCACGACGTCGACCTGCTGGCCGCCGTGGTCACCAAGGTGTGGTTCCTGGACGCCGTCCGAGGCGAACTGGACGTGTACAACATGGGCTGGCAGCGCTACCTGGACGCCCGCGCCACCGACGAACAGCGCCGCCGCCGGGAGCGCGCCAACGCCGAGAAGAAGGCCGCCGCGTTGCTGGCGCAGGCCGCCAAGCTGGGCGCCAAGGCCACCAAGGCCGCCGCCGCGCACCAGATGGTCCGCCGCGCCGAGCGCATGGTCGGGGCGCTGGAGGACGTCCGGGTGGCCGACAAGGTCGCCAAGATCCGCTTCCCGGCGCCGGCTCCGTGCGGGCGCACCCCGCTCACCGCGTCCAACCTGTCCAAGTCCTACGGGTCGCTGGAGGTGTTCACCGGGGTCGACCTCGCGGTGGACCGGGGCAGCCGGGTGGTGGTGCTGGGGCTGAACGGCGCCGGCAAGACCACGCTGCTCAAGCTGCTGGCCGGCATCGAGCGGCCGGATACCGGGGCGGTCGAACCCGGTCACGGTCTGCGCATGGGCTACTACGCACAGGAACACGACACCATCGACCCGGACGCCACGGTGTGGGAGAACACCCGGCATGCCGCACCGGACACCGGGGCTCAGGAGCTCCGCAACCTGCTCGGCGCCTTCCTGTTCACCGGCGAGCAGCTGGACCAGCCGGCCGGCACGCTGTCCGGCGGCGAGAAGACCAGACTGGCGCTGGCCGGCCTGGTGTCGTCGGCGGCCAACGTGCTGCTGCTGGACGAGCCGACCAACAACCTGGACCCGGCCAGCCGGGAACAGGTGCTGGACGCGCTGCGCCGCTACACCGGTGCCGTGGTGCTGGTCACGCACGATCCCGGTGCGGTCGCCGCGCTCGAGCCGGAGCGGGTCATCCTGCTGCCGGACGGCACCGAGGACCACTGGTCCGCCGACTACCTGGACCTGGTCGAACTCGCCTGAGCCGGCGGCGGGTGTGCCGGCCCGCCCGCCCACCAGGTCCGCCGGCCGGTGCCGATCCGATCCGGCGGAAATGTCTGCGGTGGCGGTGATCGGGGAACTGGTCGATCATGGGGTGTGCCGGCGTGGCACGCCGCGGCGGCGCCGCAGGGCAGTGATCGCAGGGCCTGCGGCGGCACCGCGACGGACGCCTCGCACGGCACGACGTGAACCCGAGCCCTCGATGGGAAGGTGGGAAACGTGGCGTCACAAGCAGGAACGCAGACCCTGACCAAGGGGTCGCGCATCACCGGAGCCGCCCGGACCAAGCTCGCGGCCGATCTGCGCAAGAAGTACGAGAAGGGCCAGAGCATCCGCGCGCTGGCCGAGTCGACGGGCCGCTCGTACGGGTTCGTACACCGGCTGCTGGTCGACTCCGAGGTACCGCTGCGCGGTCGCGGCGGTGCCACCCGCACCAAGAAGAAGTGACCGGGCCGGGATCCGGCGCGCTCTTCGATACCGACCTGCTGTCCCGCGGCAGGCTGGCGGTGCAGGCCGCCGCGGGCGTCGTCACGGTGACGCTCAACGCCCCGGAAGTCCGCAACGCGCAGACTCCCGAGACGTGGAAGGCGTTGGCGCACATCGGTTCCCGAATTTCCGACGGCACTGCCGGGGCGACCCGCGTGGTGGTGCTGCGCGGCGCCGGGCGGTCGTTCTCGTCCGGCCTGGACCGGGCGGCGTTCGGTGCCGGCGACGACTCCCTGCTGAGTGTGCTGGCGCGTCAGCCGCCGGCGGTGTCCGACGAGCAGATCGCGTCGTTCCAGGCCGGCTTCGGCTGGCTGGCCGACCCGGCGTTCATCTCCGTCGCGGCGGTGCAGGGCCATGCCGTCGGGGCCGGCTTCCAGTTGGCACTGGCGTGCGACCTGGTGGTGGCCGCGCAGGACGCCCAGTTCGCCATGGCCGAGGTGACCCTGGGCCTGGTGCCCGACCTGGGCGGGACCGGCCGGTTGGTGCGCGCCGTCGGGACCGCCAGGGCGCTGGAGATCTGCGCCACCGGCCGGCGGGTCGGCGCCGCCGAGGCGGCCCGGATCGGGCTGGTGCTCACCGTGGTGCCGGCGGACACCCTGGACGACACCGTCGCCGATCTGTGCGCCGCCCTGACGGCGTCCGATGCCGAGGCGGTGCGGGCGGTGACCAGGCTGATCAGCGGCTGCGCCGACCGGACCTCCGCGCAACAACTGGCGGCCGAGCGTTTCGAGCAGATCGCCCGGCTGCGTGCGCTGGCGGCCGACCGGGTCACCGCCGAGCCGGGCACCGAACCGGGACGGTGACGTGGAAGGGCGGTCCCGAACCCCCTTACCGGAGCAGTTCCGCCACCGTTGGATGGTCGGCCAGCACCCCGTCCAGCAGCCGGCGGGCGGCGATCGGGGACCCGACCAGCGGGTGGATCAGGAACGCCCGCAACGCGGCGTCCCGGGAGCGCGTGGTCACCGCCTCGATCACCGCCCGCTCGGCCGCCCGCACCGCGCACACCAGCCCGGTCTGGTGCAGGTCCAGCGGCTCTGCCGGCAGCGGACGGGCCCCCGACGTGGTTACCTGGCACGGCAACTCGACCACCAGGTCGTCGGGTAACCCGGCCAGCGCACCGGCGTT
>DASSTH010000322.1:0-4002 GCA_035708025.1 Nakamurella sp.
CCCTTCGTCTTGATGTGCGCGATGGCTGACGGATGACTGGTCAGCCACTCACCGCACACCCGCCAGTGGTGAATGCTGCCGTCGCTGAACTCGGTGCGCACTTGCGCGACGAGCTTGTGGTCGCAGTCGCCGCGCGAGGCCATGGAACAGATCACGTCCTCGTGTTGCCCAATGGCCGGTATGTACGGGTGGATCGACAGGATCGGAGAGCGTATCTCCCGCGCCGCGTGATGCATGGTGCGGAGGGTAACAACGCGACACCGTAGCTGCTCCGCGTCACGGCTGGCGGCCAACCCGACTGCAGCACGAAGATCCCGACCCGCACCCGTCGAGGCAGAACAACCAGGGTACGCCGGCGGGGTAAGCGCCAGTGGGGCCTCCGCGAGCCTTTGCGTGGAAGGTCCGGAGCCGGCAGAGTTCGCGGTCGTTGACCTGCTCCGCCACTGTCCGGCCCGGTAACATTCGGCCGCGAAGCGGACGGAGGGGGACCATGTCGGCGTCCGGGGACACGGAGCACCAAGGGAACGGCGGACGCAACGGGTGCCAGGAGGATGTCGGGCGCGGCGGGCACAGCGAGGCCAGGATCGCCGTAGCGGCGGTCGACGACCACCCGGTGGTCCTGCTTGGCCTGCGGACGTACTTCGCCGAGCACACGGCCGACATCGAGCTGGTACATGTGGCGCCCGACGTGGACGCGCTCCTCGCCGGGCTGCACCCCCCGCCCTCACCTGCCGGCCCGTCGGCGGGCGCCCTGCCCGGCGCACCACCGGACTCGTCTCCCGGCGCACTGCCGGGGATGCTCCCGGCGATGCCCTCGGTGGTCCTGCTCGACCTGCGGCTGCGAGACGGCAAGGCCGTCGACGACAACGTCCGGCGCCTTCGGGCCGCCGGAGCGCGGGTGCTGGTCTTCACCACCGAGCACCGGCCCGCCGCGGTACGCAAGGCGCTGGACGCGGGGGCCGCGGGTCTGGTGCTGAAGGAGGACCCGGAGGCGCGACTGGTGGACGCCATCCGCGCCGTGCACGGCGGGGAGCCTTATCTGTCCAGTCGGCTCGCACACGCCATTGTCACCGATCCGCGCGGTGCCGTCCGCCTCAGCGGTCAGGAGCGCCGCGTCCTGGAGCTGATCGCCCGGGGTCTGCCGCACCGTCAGGTGGCGCGGATGCTGCACATCACCGAGGACACCGTCCGCACGTACCGCAAGCGTGCCATCGAGGCGTACGCCGCCGCGGGCGAAGGGCTGCTGAAGGACAACCGGCAGCTGGTGTGGCGCGCCGTGGCAGACGGCCACATCGACCTCGCGCTGAGTCCGGCGGACGACCTGCCGGACACCCTGGGGTGGTGACACCGAACCCCGAGGCGCCGCGTCCGGGAACCTACCGCCATGGCGTGTGGTCCGGTCTTCAGCGCGCGATGGCGGCGGTCACGGCGCTGTTCGTGGTGAGCTGGTCGATGCTGCTGGTGTCATCGGGCGGACGGCTCGCGCCCGCCGTTCTCGCCACCACCGTGGTGTTCACCGCGCTGGCGGCCGCCCTGACGGTGCGCGGCGCACTCGTCCTGCTGGGCCGTAACGATGTCTGGGCGGCCGTGGGTGTCTCGCTCGTCACGGAGGCGGTGTTCGCGGTCGAGCGGCCGTCGCTGATCGTCGTCGGGCTGCGCTGCGAACCCACCGCCGCCACCGTGCTGCTGGCGATCGGGTTCGGACCGCGCCGGATCGCGTGGCCGGTGTCCTTGGCGGTCATCGGCGCGCAGATCGCGGCGAGTTGGCCGATGGACGGTCCGGCTGCCGCGGTGCAAGGCACCTGGCCGGTGCTGGCCGCCGCGGTGGCGGCCGCGGTGCTGGGCCCACTGCTGCGCACCGCCGGAGCCCGTGCCGACGCCGCCCAGGAACAGGCACTGACGGCAGGCGCCACGGCCGCACGCGCGCAGGCCCGCCGGGAGGCGCACCACCGCTTCCAGGACCTGCTGCACGACGAGGTGAGTTCCGCGCTGCGGGCGGTCAGCATGCCGGGGATCGCCACGACGCAGGTGAGGCAGGCATGCCGCAGTGCCGTGGACGCGCTGCTGCGGGTGCCTGCCGCACCAGGGCAGGCCGCCGACCTCGCGGCCCTGCTCACCAGGCTCACCGCCGGAGGCGGGCCGCCCCTGAGTGTCGAGGTCTCGGGTGCCGTCCCGGTGCCCGCCGAGGTGGCCGAGGCCGCCCTGGGGGCGGCGGCCGAGGCGGTGCGCAACGCGGTCCGGCACGCCGAGGCGCGGGCGCTGAAGGTGCGGCTGCGCGGGGACGAGCACGGCTTCGTGCTCTCCGTCGCCGACGACGGGGTGGGGTTTTCCCCGGCCGGGGTGCAGGTGTCCTCGGTGGGACTGCGGAAATCGGTGCTGCGGCGGATGGCCGACGTGGCAGGCACCGCGGAGGTGCACAGCTCCCCCGGCGACGGCACCACCGTACGGCTGGTCTGGCAGCGCGACCGGGCGCGGGCGGTACACACGGGCGAGTTTGGTGGGGCCGCCACAGAAACCCCGGACCGGATGGCGAGCATCCGCGCCGCGGTCGGGGACGTCCGCCGGCCGCTGGCCGCGGTCTGTGTCCCCTATCTACTCGCCACCGGGGTCGTCGCCGCGATCCATACCGCACGGTCCCCACGGGTGAGCTGGCTGATGGTGTGGTACGTGCTGCTGGCCGCGGTGACGGTGGCGTTGCTCTTGCGCGCCCGGACGGCGTTCGGGGGGCGCGCGGCCGCCGCCGCGAGCGCCTTCGCCGTCGGCGGGGCGGTCGGCAGCTTCCTTGTGATCCCCACGTCGGGCATCGCCGACGACACGTCCTGGCCGATCGGCGCGGTCACCCCGCTGCTGACCGTGCTGGTGATCGTCCGGCCACCCTGGGAAGCCCTGCTGGCCCTGGTACTGGAACAGGCGGGGGTCGTCCTGGTGCTGCTGGCCGGGCCGCCGTTCGCCGACTCATGGGGCGAGAGCGTGGCCAAGGCCGTGCCGGCGTTGTTCGCCCCGGCGCTGGGTATCGGCATGGGGCTGGCCATCGGGCAGACCGTGACCCGGCTGGGCGCGGCGGTGATGCGAGCCAACGCCGAGCGGGCGGCCTCGGTCGCTGTCGAGTCCGCACGGCAGGCCCGCGAGGCGATGCACCGCAGACGCCTGGCCGACCTGGACGAGGAGATCCTTTCCTTCCTGCGCCGTACCGCCTCCGGGGATCTCTCCCCGCAAGCGTCGCAGACACAGGTCCGGGCGCGGATGCTGGATCTGGCTGTCCGCGACGAGTTGCACCTGCCCGGTGTGCTCGGCCGTTCCACTCGTGAACTGCTGGGTGCGGCGCGTGCCGAGGGCTGCGTGGTGACCATCCAGTCGGACGCCGACTATCCGCCCCCGCCGGATCTGCTGCGTCGCCTGCTCACCTGCGCGCTGGGCACGGGCCCCGCCCCGAGTGACCTGATCCTCAGCGTGGAACCCCGGCCGAGCGCGCTCCTGGTCAGCCTGGTGACGCTGCCGGGAGATCCGGCGCGGGCCGCCGCTCTGCGCAAGGCCCTGACGGGGACCTCCGCGGTCGTTGAGGACGGTACGGAATCCACCTGGGTCGAGGTCTCCACTCAAGCGGCCGGCGTCGTGGCCCCGCCTACCGCTGTCCCCATTGATGGGGACAGCGCGATCGGTGCCCCGGCGGCAGGATGACCGTACGACGGGCGGTCGTTCGGGGGATGGCCGCCCGTCGGTGACAGGTACGCAGGCCGAACCGTACTGCGGTCGGCCCGGGCGGTCCTGACCGGGACGGCCATTGCTCCGCCCGGTCCGCAGGGCCCCGAAAGGGAACGGGAGGTGGCCGTGGCCACGGCTGAGGAATACGAACGGGTGCTCCGCAAGGCGGAGTTCGGGGGCAAGCTCAACCAGCAGGAACTGGACATGCTCAAACGTCTGTACCGGGAGGCCGGTGAGCGCGGAAACCGCGCACGCAAGATCATCGACGGCTGACCGGCCCGCGGTCGGCCGCCTGCCCCG